>JABSPR010000377.1 GCA_013214975.1 Flavobacteriales bacterium | reverse complement strand
GTCTTACATTAGGATATTTTATTGGCGGCAAATTATCCAGGTTTAAAAAAACATCCGACAACCTATTAATATTCTTACTCGCACTAGCTGCAATTTCGTTCGCGTCGTTACCTTCTATATCGCCTAAAATATTATTATGGACAATTGATATGGGAATGGATCTTGGTTTGATCTATGCCCCTATTCTTATTTTAGGCGTGCCACTAATCGCCCTTGGAGCAACCACTCCAATTCTAATTAAAAAACTTAGCAATAAAGAAAGCTCAGGATCTTATGTTTCAGGTATGGTTTACGGGGTTTCTACAATCGGAGGAGTAGCCGCTACATTCTTAGTAGGGTTTTGGATAGTACCTAAATGGGGAATCGTTAATCCGATCATGTGCTGTTCCGTTTTGATTTTTCTCTTTTCTTCATATCTGTTAGGCATAAGAAAGCACTTGGGTAAACTTATTATTCTTGGTATGATTATGACTACGACCATCCTACTCGGATTAAAAAAAGATAAAGTCCCATTTGATGGTAGACGTTTCGAAACGTTAATGAAAACATCTGGTTTTTTAGGGGAGTTAAAAATCATGGATTTAAAAATAAACCAACATGAAATTGGACTACAGACGCTTCGTAGTTTATATGTTAACAATATCAAACAGACCAATATAATTGTAGAGCAAAGGATTTCCGATTGGTTTTATTTACACATGATGTCTTCCATGGCATCCCTTAAACCTGCTGGTTCAAATGCATTATTATTAGGATTTGGTGCAGGAAGTATGGCAGACGAATTAACTCGACTTCAATTTAATGTAGATGCTGTAGAATACGATGAGAGGTTGCCACAGATAGCTCGAGACTATTTTTTCTTTGAAGATAGAAATATAAATATTATCGTTGACGACGCCAGGCATTACATTGAAACAACCAATAAACAATATGACGTTATTCTAATCGATTTATTAAAAGCGGAATCTCAACCATCCTATATATTTACATTAGAATGCCTTTCGAAAGTAAAAACATTACTAGCCCAAACTGGACTCCTCATTATTAATTTCCAAGGAAACGGAGATACCGAATTTGAATTAGTGCACAACTCCATTTTTCAAACGATAAGAGCATCCGGCTTTGAAGTTAGTTATTGGCAAACCCCACCGAATCATACTGGAAATTTCAATTCATTCAAAGACGTCATTTACATTGCGACAAAAGTTGCTTTTTCATCTGAATTTATCACTTTAGATCGTTCAAATGAGTGTTGCAAAAAACGAAACATTTTGAATTTCATTAAATCAAACCCGTATTCAAATGCGTTCGATCCATATGCCCCATACATCATATTTAAAGATGACAATCCTATACTGGAAAGTTTAAATAAATCTGCCATTATGCAATGGCGAAATACAATGCTTAGACAAGCTGGAATAAATTTTATTACAGGTGAAGGAATACTCTAAAACAACATCATCCTTTTCATACCTCTACGTGATAGCATTCGTGGAAGGTGCTTCCCTAATGGCCATGGAAATATTGGGAGGTAAATTAATTGCCCCATTTTATGGCACTTCATTATATGTTTGGTCTACTGTTTTAGCTGTAACTATGGGCGGTTTAGCAATTGGTTATTTTACTGGAGGCTCTTTGTCGCGAAAATATCCTAAAGAAAAAATGTTACTCTACGCTCTTGTATGTTCTGGAATTCTTATTGGACTTACCCCTACTTTAGACAGTGTTATTATGCGAAGCACTTATGTTTTTAGCACTGAAGTTGGAATTATCGTAACTGGCCTATTCATGATAATGCCCATGATGATTTGTTTCGGGATCGTTTCCCCAACAATTATTGGCTTACTTTCTGAATCAGATAATGAAGTGGGAAATATTGCAGGGAATGTTTATGCCATCTCAACGCTAGGAGGTATACTAGCCACATACTCAATTGCCTTCTATTTTATTCTAGAGTTCGGGATGTCTAAGTGCTGTTGGATGATTTCCTTTTTACTCTTAGCTTTTACACTTATAGGCTTTCTTAAAAAAGAATTTTTTAATAATCCCAAAGAATGAGCACTTCATTCATATAATTAAAACAACAATATATGACTTTCGAAGTCATAATTATTGCTACTTTACTATACAATTGTAACAAAGCCATTGAATCTTAAATTATCTAACCCATACGTATTACTTGCCTTTTTGGAAGGCTGTTCCGTAATGGCTGTTGAGCTACTTGGAACTCGAATTATATCCCCCTTGTATGGAACAACTAGTATTGTTTGGGCATCTGTAATCGGGGCTACACTAAGTAGTTTAACATTAGGATATTTTATTGGAGGAAAACTATCCAAGTTCAAAAAGGTATCGGACGATTTACTGCTATTTCTTCTCGGCATATCGGCAATTTCATTTGGATTATTACCATCAATATCTCCTTCTGTACTTTTATGGACGATTGACCTAGGAATGCAACTCGGTTTAATATATGCTCCTTTAATAATTTTAGGAATTCCTCTTATAGCTCTTGGAGCTACAACACCAATAATAATTAAGAAACTTAATGACACAGAGAACAATGGAGCATACGTCGCTGGAATAGTCTACGGTGTTTCAACAATTGGTGGGGTTGCCACAACATTTTTAATAGGTTTTTGGATTGTACCGTTTTGGGGAATTGCAAATCCAATTATTATTGTCTCGGCATTAATGTTTACTATTTCTTGCTTTCTGATCGGAATTAAAAATCACGTTGTGAAATTTACAATTATAACCATTTTACTATCCCTTACTCTTTTGATAAGTATTAGAGAAAAGCATTACGCCTTTGATGGCAGGCGATTTCAAACCTTATTAAAGACATCTGGTTTTTTAGGTGAATTAAAAATTATTGATTTAAAAATGAATCTACCTCAAAAAGGCCCACAAATACTTAGAAGCCTATTTGTTAACAACATTAAACAGACTAGCATAATAGTTGGTGATCAGTCGTCAGAATGGTTTTATCTGCATATGATGTCCTCAATGGCGTCTATCAAACCACCCGGATCGAATGCTTTATTACTAGGCTTTGGAGGAGGTAGTTTAGCCGATGAACTTGCACGACTTCAATTTAACGTAGACGCAGTTGAATACGACGATAGGTTGCCTAAAATTGCCCGAAATTACTTTTTCTTCAATGATAGAAATATAAATATTATCGTTGACGATGCTAGACATTACATTGAAACGACTGATGAAAAATATGACATTATTCTGATAGATTTATTAAAAGCAGAGTCTCAGCCTACATACATTTTCACACTAGAATGCATGACTAAAGTAAAAACCTTACTATCTGAAACGGGTATTGTTATTATTAATTTTCAAGGAAACCAAAATTCCAATTTTGATCTTGTTCACAATTCTCTATTCCAAACAATAAGAGCAGCTGGGCTTGAAGTTAGCTATTGGCGTAAACCTAAAGTCCAAACAACTGACCAGAAAGGTTTAGAAGACATAATATATATCGCTACAAAAGGAGGAGTTTCTCTCGATTACAGGGCATTAAATCGTACTAACAACTGTTGTGAAAAAGCGGGTATTATAAATTCCGTCAGAGCATCACCGTACACAAATACCTATAACCCAAATGCGCCCTTTATTATTTTCAGGGATGACAATACTATTCTGGAAAGTCTAAATAGATCTGCTATAATCCAGTGGAGGAATGAGATGATTAAAATATCTGGAATTAACTTTAACACAGGTGAAGGAATACTCTAATAATAAATCGTCTTTATCATACCTCTATGTATTAGCTTTCGTGGAAGGTGCTTCATTAATGGGAATGGAAATATTAGGAGGTAAAATGATTGCTCCATTTTATGGCACTTCTCTATATGTTTGGTCAACAGTTTTAGCGGTAACTATGGGAGGTTTAGCAATAGGCTACTTTACTGGTGGCATCTTATCTCTAAAATATCCAAAAGAAAAAATGCTTCTGTATACATTAATAACTGCAGGAGTACTCGTAGGGCTCACCCCAACGTTAGATGGCATAATTATGCGAGGCACTTATATTTTCAGCACAGAAATAGGCATAATTGTTACCGGGCTGTTAATGATAATGCCAATGATGATCTGCTTTGGAATAGTCTCCCCGACAATTATCGGTATGCTTTCTTCATCAGGTAACGAAGTGGGCAATATTGCAGGTAATGTGTATGCAGTCTCCACTCTTGGAGGAATACTGGCAACTTACTCTATTGCTTTCTACTTTGTTCTTGAGTATGGTATGTCTAGTTGCTGTTGGATGATTTCATTCTTACTTCTAGCTTTTACATTATTGGGATTTTCGAGAAAAGAATTCACTCTAAAAGGAACAAAGAATATTAAATCTAATTAGGCTGCGAACCCTAAGTTAAGAGCATCTAATAACCTTAGCCAAAGCCCTCTTTTACCACCGTTTTTATCCGCTCTTATCATAGCCTGACGAGTCAATTCAACTCCCACCCAACGTAATGGCTCGGGAGGCCAACTCATCACTTTCTTTTTCACAAAGAGCAAATCGAGAATACTACTTGGCTTATAACCTAGCAATTCTAATCCTACTCGTGCTCCAAACCTTGTTGCCGCCACACCAAGACCCGTGTAACCCAAAGCCCAAGCAACCCTTCCTTCAAAGGCAACATTCGGAACCATGCAAAAACGGGTAGAGCTTGCAATAATTCCGCTCCAACGATGACTAAACTTAACCCCTTCTAATTGCGGAAATGTTTTAAAAAAATCCTCGGCAAGATTTTCAAATATCTTTGGATTATCCGCTACTCCAGAATCCGTTCTACTTCCGTAATAGTATTTAACAGAACCACCACCCCCCCAAG
>JABSPR010000376.1 GCA_013214975.1 Flavobacteriales bacterium | reverse complement strand
CATTGGGATTTGATATTGGATTCTATTATATGAGTATGCTGTTAAACCATGGTTCTGGTTTCGTATCTCAATTAGAAACGGAAAAACACAAAGGGATTCTAAGTTCTTTTGATTTTTACAAAACCGGTTTCGATAGTGGTTATGAGAATAATTCTGTGAGTATTCTTCGATATGTTAACTACCGTTTAACTAGGGTAGAGTAATACTATAATCTGTACTTATATCTTTATTGGAGTTTTCTCTTTTAGTTAAAAATCTTGGTCTGATAGGAGTGAAGATGGAACAAAAGAATACAATTTGCTATTGTCCGTGCAAAGAGTAAAAGATAGTGGTAGAATATCGGACTAATCAAGGTATTCTAAAAGGCAGGATTAATTCGAAGTATAATGAAGGATATAAACCGATTGACGACGTAAAAGCGTTGAATGGAAGAATGGAATATATTCAGTCCTATTTATTCCAGCAGAATAAGGTCTCTAAGCGAAGTAGCTATTGAAGAATTATAAACGAAGATCGTTCACTTCAATATTAGGATGTTTCTTAGTGTCAAACTTGAAAATATCGTCTGTAAGAGGTGTATTTGTTTCGAACTTAGAAATACTATAAGTGTAGGTCATCCCATCTTTGCCGTTAATAATAACAGAAAGGATCTGCTTTTCAGCTCGTTTTACTATTAATTTAATGGTGTGAAAACTCTTATCCTCGCTTTCTTCTGGGAATAGATTAATCTGATCACAGATAACACCTTTTATATTTATTTCTTGATCGTATTTGTATTTAAACCCTTTTTCATAAAACTTGAATATTTTAGTTGGACTAAATAAATTTTCTGCTTCTTCCTCTTCAGTGGGTGCATCGTCTATTTGAACTTCCTCATCTTCAATAACTGTCCAAATAGTTTTACTATCACTAATGATATTTTGGCCCATTACTGTCATATTATAAAACTGGCCTTTTACCAATAGTTTACCAGAAAAAGAATCGCTCATGCTGGGATCAGCTTTGTCTTCCATCGTATTTGTAAACTCGGCTGTAATAGTCTTGTACGTTTTCAATTTGGCGCTTAAGCCATCTAGGATTTTCTTGGCTTGTGGGTCTTGCATTGAGGTTTGTGCGTTAAGTAGACTAGTGCACAGAATTAATAACCCTGTAATTAACGTTAATGCTTTATTCATGATACTTCTTCTGTATTTGTTTCATCACCGCCTTTCAAAAAGCGTTCCAAACTTACTTCGTCTGGATAAAGAACTTGTCTTGCTTTGCTGCCTTCAAATGGGCCAACAATTCCAGCTTCTTCAAGTTGATCCATTATTCTGCCAGCTCTATTGTATCCAAGCTTTAATTTACGTTGTAGTAAAGAAGTGGATCCCTGTTGGTTCATTACAACAACGTGCGCTGCATCTTCGAACATAATGTCTCTGTCTTCAGCTGCCAGGCCACTTCCTCCTTGACTTGAGCTTTCGTCAACATATTCTGGTAATAAGAAGGCATCAGGATATCCTCTTTGTCCACCAATAAAGTCTGTAATCTCCTCCACTTCAGGGGTGTCTACAAATGCACACTGTAATCGAACAGCGTTATTCCCGGTTACAAGTAACATATCTCCCTTTCCAATAAGTTGATCTGCACCGCCTTCATCTAGAATTGTTCTCGAATCTATTTTAGATGTAACTCGGAATGCGATTCTTGCAGGGAAGTTAGCCTTAATTGTACCTGTAATAATATTCACGGAAGGACGCTGCGTAGCAATTATTAAATGAATTCCAATGGCTCTGGCAAGTTGTGCTAACCTTGCAATTGGAGTTTCAACTTCTTTACCTGCTGTCATTATTAAATCGGCGAACTCATCAACAACAAGAACGATGTATGGAAGGTATCGGTGTCCATTTTCAGGGTTTAGCTTTCTGTCAATAAACTTGACGTTATATTCCTTAATATTTCTACAACTGGCATTTTTCAATAATTCATACCGTTGATCCATTTCGATACAAAGTGAATTAAGCGTATGTACAACTTTTTTAGTATCTGTAATTATCGCCTCACCAGAATCAGGCAGTTTGGCTAAGAAATGTCTTTCTATTTTATTGAATAAAGTAAGTTCTACTTTCTTAGGATCTACAAGTACAAACTTTAATTGACTTGGGTGCTTTTTATAGAGAAGGGAAACTAATATTGCATTAAGGCCAACCGATTTGCCTTGTCCTGTGGCGCCGGCCATAAGAAGGTGAGGCATGGTGGTTAAGTCCGTCACAAATGTTTCATTCGAAATAGTTTTACCTAAACCAATTGGTAGTTCCATTTCGCAATTTTGGAATTTCTCAGAAGCGATAATAGACCGCATAGAAACCATATCAGGCTTCAAGTTTGGAACTTCAATCCCAATAGTTCCTTTGCCAGGAATTGGTGCAATAATTCTAATTCCGATGGCCGAAAGAGTCATTGCTATATCATCTTCAAGATTTTTAATTTTTGATATCCTCACGCCGGCTGCAGGTACAATTTCATAAAGAGTAACTGTTGGTCCGATAGTGGCCTTTATTTTTGCAATTTCGATGTTGTAATTACGAAGTGTATTTACAATTCTGTTTTTATTGTCATCAAGTTCTTGTTGCTTAACACCGTCTTTATTTGCCTTATATTCTTTTAAAAGATCTACCGGAGGAAGTTCATACGAGCCGAGATCTAAAGTAGGGTCATACTGACCAAACTCTTCTTTCTTCTCATTAAGTTCGGATTTAGTTAATTCAACTGTATCATCTGTTGCTTCCTCAACAGCCATATCTACATCATCACCTTCAAGAATTACATTCTCCGCAATTGGCTCTGAAATTGGATCTAAGTCAATAGCAGGCTCGTCGTCTTTAATTTCTGGTTCTGATTCATCGGTATCTTCCAATTCTGTAGATACCTCATTTACGGGTGTATCGATGTCAATTGTAGATGCTTCTTGCTTTGTTTCTAATTCAGGTTCGGGAATAGATTCATTAATAGGAGGGGAAACAGGTAAGGAGCCATCATCAGGAACTGTTGTCCATGAAGAATCATTTTCATTTACGGTAGGTTCTTGCTCTTTATCTATGGTAAATAGATGCGTGAGAAACGAAACAGAATTGAATGCAGCAATAGTAAATATGAATAGCGAAAGAAGATAAAATAACCCAGTACCGACTTTACCTAAAGTACTTCCCAGCCATATGTTTATTTGGAATCCAATGGATCCGCCTAAGTATAAAAGATCTCCTTCGAAGAAATATCCCATTACAGCAGATACCCAAACTAAGAAGAACATGGAGTAAGCAATTGTTCTTTTAATGGGGATTAGGCTTATTTTGACTAAGATTTTAAACCCAACCAAGAATGTGATTAGAATAAATAGGAACGATGCAATTCCAAACCAATGATGAATAAACTGATGCGAAACAATAGTCCCTATTTTTCCTAGCCAGTTATGTGCTTCGATTTCGGGATTCAATAAAAAATCCATCCAAGACCCTGTTACTTTGTCGTGATCGATACGCCATGTGAAAATAAAAGAACAGAATGCAATAAGCATAAAGACTGATCCAAAGACCAAGAACAACCCGGCAGTCTGGTGTGTCTTCTCGTTTGAAATTAAATCTTTAAAGCTTTTTATAAATATTTTGGAGGACTGGATAACGGAAGAGCTTGATTTCTTCTTTTTGTTTTTGTTATCCTTCTTGTAATCCCTGCTGGTTAGAGCCATTTAATAATTGAGGGTAATGTCATTGAAAATTTTCAAATATCGCAGCCATTTTTTCTTCTGAGATAAATTCATATCCCTCAGTAGGTTTTTCAAACAACGATTTAGGTACTTCCTTCTTTTCAACTTTGGAACAGGTAAATTTCATTTCCAATCCATATCTAGTCATTTGATATTCCATCAAAAATCCTGGAATACCTTTGAATTCCTTATCCCAGTTACTTCCCTTTACAGAAATTTCATCTGTATAATAAATCTTGTATTCAGCTCCGTCAAGATCCTTGTTTATTATGATAGCTTCATCACAGGAGTAACCAGCGATAGTTTTGGTATTTCCAGTAGGAGTGATTTCTAAGTTGGGCCAATCTTTTCCGACATTCAAAGAATCCCATGTTACTGCATGTTTGTTTCCTAAAAGAGAAACTAAAAGAGTAAGACTTTTGTTATTGTAATTTGATATGTATTTTGTTTTGAACATGCCAAATCCAGCGGACATATCAGAAACATAACTGTCGTCCTTGATTTGCATCGTCATCTTGTTTGGGTACAATTCAACCATTACATCATTTTCTCCAACACTCGGATAGGTAATATTGAATTCAATTGCACCCTCAGAGAAACCGCCAAGATGCAAAGCGTCGCATCCAGAAAGCACAAATGTTATGGCGATTAAAGAAATGAGATATAAAGTATTCTTCTTTACTGTTGTTACCATGTAATCTCTCCTCTATTTAAGAATGCTTTAATACCCTTTTTGCAATCTTTTGTTTGTCTTGAACTTGCGTTCATTTTAGCCGACCAAACTAGTGCTTCATCAAGCTCTTTCTCTTGAATAATATTGATAGTTTTCTTTGTACGCTTTAAAGATTCAAAAGATGCATTTTTACAAAGGTTTGACGCAAATGTAACCACTTTATTCTTAATCTCATTTTTCGATTCGATGTAATTAATAAGCCCAATAGACTGTGCCTTCGCTGCATCAATTAATTCACCGGTTAAAAGGAGTTCTTTCGCTTTAGCTTCTCCTACTTTTCTAATTAAGAATACACTTACCAATGCGGGTACAAAGCCGATTTTTACTTCTGTATATCCAAACCTTGCTGTAGGGATTGAAAATACAAAATCACATATGGTTGCTAATCCGCAGCCTCCTGCAATAGCATCGCCTTCTACTTGAGCAATAACTACTTTGTTTAAGTGGTAAACTGTTTCGAAAAGTTCTTTGAGTCGCATGGAATCTTCAAGGTTCTCACCTTCGCTATCATTGAGTATCTTATTTAGGTATTCTAAATCTGCCCCTGCAGAAAAAACTGGACCATCAGCTTTAAGAACGACAACCTTACATGTATCATCGTTCGAAGCTTTATTGAAGCATAGAAGTAATTCGCCTATTAGCAGTGGGCTTAGTGCATTTCTCTTTTCTTTCCTTTGAATTTCGATGTATCCAATTCGGTCAAGACAAGTGTAGGAAATGTTGCTGAATGCCATTATTGGATTAATTCTTTAACTAAGATCCTAAAGTAATATAAAGCTTGTTTTTATCCCAGTTATTTATGAGCTAAAACCCAAATATTATTAACTCGCGTTTGATCAATTATGATTGAACTATGGCTATTTTTGCTCACGCAATAGCGAGTATGATAAATTAAGGAGATAATAGCTTATCGATAAAGATGCCTGAAGTAAAAATTTGGATAAATATGTCTGAACTCGGTGCAGGAGTACGAGGTACTTGTAATGCATTCGAAGCATTGCAGTTAGCTTCAGTCGATACAGGAAGTATATTGTTTGAGGAGTCAGATGTGGAAGAAATTAAAAATTTTAATTCAAGTTTTGATTCTTCTATAGTTAACCCTTTTGCGAAGAGATTGCCAGCTCTTGTTAAAACGTATAGTGAGTTGTGTGACAAGATTGGGACTTCAGATAAATTTCCTGTAATAATTTCAGGAGATCATAGCTCCTGTGGTGGTACAGTCGCAGCATTGAAGAAGGCTAATCCGAATAAAAGCATTGGAATTATTTGGATTGATGCGCATGCGGATCTTCATTCACCCTATACCAGTCATAGTGGTAATACACATGGGATGCCGGTAGCGTGTATGTTGCAGGAAGATAATAAAGAAAATGCGTTTAGAGAAATTGATCAAGAAACAATTAGTGGTTGGGATGAACTAAAGGCTGTTGGAGGTGATTATGCTAAAATTGGCTATAGCGACATTGTGCAATATGCAGTTCGAGAGACCGAATGGGAAGAGGATTTATTGATAGAGAATAACGCAGTTAAGGCATTTAGTGTTAATGATATTAGGAAGCAAGGAGCTGTTGATGTCATAACAGAGGGACTTGCATATTTGGAAAAGCAGGATTTGATTTATATATCTTTTGATGTGGATTCTATGGATCCATCTATATCGAGAGGAACAGGTACTCCGGTTGATGAAGGGGTAACCGAGCTAGAAGCAGAGCAAATGATTTTGAAGGCTTTGGAAGATCCACGA
The DNA here is from genome assembly GCA_013214975.1 of Flavobacteriales bacterium. Lineage (NCBI taxonomy): Bacteria > Pseudomonadati > Bacteroidota > Flavobacteriia > Flavobacteriales > Flavobacteriales bacterium. Next base: position 3,680 of record JABSPR010000376.1, on the reverse strand, counting down.
GTTTGTTGTTTGGAGATTACAGAGATAAACCCGGTTATTGACGATAAAGGAAATGCTATGGCTGAAACCGCCTTTAGAATTTTAGAAAAAGCAGTAAGAAAAATAGAGCAATTATGATATCTATTAAAGAGCGAATTGAAGAATGTGTAGTGAAACAGTTGAATGAGCTATACGATTTAGAAGTAAGTAGGGAAAGAGTTGTGGCTCAAAAAACGAATCCTGTTTTTGAAGGCGATCTTACTATTGTGGTTTTTTCTTTTGTAAAGCAATTGAAAAAATCTCCTGTAGAAATAGGAGAACAACTTGGTGATGCCTTAGTAGGTAATATGAAAGAAATTAGCTCTTATAATGTAGAGAAGGGCTTTTTGAATTTAGTTGTAGGTAATGAATATTGGCTTGAAGCTTATAATGAGATTGACAGCTCTGTGGATTATGGTTTTGTGAAAGCTACAAAAGAGGCAGAGTCGGTTATGATAGAATTCTCATCTCCAAATACAAATAAGCCATTACACCTAGGTCATGTAAGAAATAACTTATTGGGTCATTCAGTGGCTGAGATACTTAAGGCAAGTGGCCGAAATGTAATAAAGGTTAATCTGGTTAACGATAGAGGAATACATATTTGCAAATCGATGATTGCTTGGCAAAGGTGGGGAGAGGGTGCTACACCTGAATTGGAGAAGAAGAAGGGAGATAAGCTTGTTGGTGATTATTATGTAAGGTTTGATCAGGAATATAAAAAGGAAGTAGCTGATGCTGTTGCTTCTGGTAAGGATAAAGAGGTAGCGGAGAAGGAATCTGAATTAATGGAATCAGCAAAAGAAATGCTTCGTAAATGGGAGGATGGTGAAGAGGAAACGATTCTGTTGTGGGAAAAGATGAATGGATGGGTGTATGATGGCTTTAAGCAAACATATGCTCGAATGGGAATTGGTTTTGATAAAGTATATTATGAATCCGAAACGTATTTATTAGGTAAGGAGATAGTTGAAAAAGGTTTAAAAGACAATGTTCTTTACAAGAAGGAAGATGGTTCTGTTTGGTGTAGTTTGGAGCAAGATAAGATGGATGATAAGCTTCTTTTGAGATCTGACGGGACATCTGTTTACATGACTCAGGACTTAGGAACTGCTGTGCAAAGATTTGGAGATTATACTTTAAATAACATGCTTTATGTAGTTGGTAATGAGCAGGATTATCATTTCAGGGTGTTGTTTAATGTTCTTGGTAAGCTAGGGTATAGATGGTCGGAAGGAATGGCTCATCTTTCGTATGGAATGGTAGATCTCCCAAGTGGTAAAATGAAATCTAGAGAAGGTACTGTTGTGGATGCGGATGATTTAATGGAGGAAATGGTAAATACTGCTAGAGCAACTACTGAAGAGTTAGGGAAAGTAGATTCATTTTCGAACGAAGAAGCAGCTGAGTTGTACGAAATGATTGGTATGTCTGCGTTGAAGTATTTTATTTTGAAAGTTGATCCGCAGAAAAAAATGATGTTCGACCCAAAAGAATCAATAGATTTTAACGGCAACACCGGACCTTTTATTCAATATACCCATGCTAGAATCTGTTCCATTTTAGAAAAGTCAAAAATCTCTCAAGATGATGTTATGTATATTCAAATAGAACCATCTCAATTGCATGTTAAGGAAAAAGAATTAATAAAACGATTAGTCGATTATCCTGAAGTTATTCAAGAAGGAGCAAGTAATTATAGTCCAGCTATAATTGCTAATTATATATACAGCTTGGCTAGAGATTACAATCAGTTTTATCAGGAGGTTTCTATATTAAAAGAGAAAGACGATTTATTGTTGAAATTCAGAGTATCTCTTTCTTATTCTGTATCGCAAACAATTAACTCAGGGATGCTTCTTTTAGGCGTTGAAGTGCCTCGGAAAATGTAGTTCTATGGGAATAATGTCCTATCTTTAACGGACAAATTATTTCATTGTATGTTTGAGAATTTATCGGGTAAATTAGAGCGCGCCTTCAAGGTACTTAAAGGTCAGGGGCAAATTACCGAAATCAATGTAGCGGAAACGCTTAAAGAAGTTAGGAAGGCGTTATTAGATGCCGATGTTAACTACAAGATAGCCAAAGACTTTACTGCAAGCGTTAAAGAAAAAGCATTAGGTCAGGATGTTTTAACTGCCGTATCTCCAGGGCAGTTAATGATTAAGATTACCCACGATCATCTTCAGGATTTAATGGGAGGTGATACTTCCGAAATAAATCTCGATAAAAATTTCTCAGTAATACTTGTTTCAGGACTTCAAGGCTCTGGAAAAACAACTTTTTCAGGAAAGCTCGCTAATCTTCTTAAAGCTAAAAAAGGTAAGAATCCACTATTAGTGGCATGTGACATATATCGTCCGGCTGCAATAGATCAATTGGAAGCTCTTGCTTCGCAAATCGGTGTAGACGTTTATTCTGAAAGGGAAAGTAAAGACGCTGTTTCAATTGCTCGCAATGCTGTTGCACACGGAAAGTCGAGTGGGCATAATGTTGTAATTATTGATACTGCAGGTAGATTGGCTATTGACGAGCAGATGATGACTGAAATAGCTGATGTCAAAAATGCTATTAATCCATCGGAGACTCTATTTGTTGTTGATTCAATGACAGGTCAAGATGCAGTTAATACAGCAAAAGAATTTAACGACCGATTAAATTTTGATGGAGTTGTATTGACGAAATTAGATGGTGATGCTAGAGGTGGAGCTGCTCTTTCCATCAAATCTGTAGTTAATAAGCCAATTAAATTTATTGGTACAGGAGAAAAAATGGAAGCTTTGGATGTGTTTCATCCGAGTAGAATGGCAGATCGTATCCTTGGAATGGGGGATGTTGTATCGTTAGTTGAACGGGCACAAGAAAATTTTGATGAAGAAGAAGCGAGAAAGCTTTCTAAGAAAATTGCAAAGAACCAGTTTAATTACAATGATTTTGTTTCTCAGATTAATCAGATCAAAAAGATGGGTAATATCAAGGATTTGGCTGGTATGATTCCAGGCATGGGGAAAATGATGCAAAATGTAGAAATTGGTGATGAACCATTTAAAGGAATTGAGGCTATTATTGGTTCTATGACTAAGGAGGAGCGATTAAACCCTCAGCTTTTAAATGGTAGTAGAAGAAAAAGAATCGCAGTAGGTAGCGGTAACGATATCCAAGAAGTAAATAAAATGATTAAGCAGTTTGAGGATATGCGTAAGATGATGAAAATGATGGGGGACAAGAAACAGATGGCCAATATGATGGCTAAGATCCCCGGTATGGGTAACATGATGAAATAATTAATTGGATGGAGTTAATAGACGGAAAAAAGATAGCTAGCGATATTAGGCAAGAGATTGTAATCGAAGTAGATAGGCTTAAAGCAGACGGGAAAAAAGCACCGCATTTAGCAGCTATTATTGTTGGTTCAGATGCAGCTAGTGAAACATATGTTGCGAGTAAAGCTAAAATGTGTGATTCGGTGGGTTTCGATTCTACGGTTTTAAAATTTGATGCGTCTATATCAGAAGCAGACCTTTTAGCAGAAGTGGAAAATTAGTGCAATAGGTTGTGGATGTCTTTACAACTGATATATCCCCATCAGTATTCCACCTACCCAATAAATTGTAAATCAGGCCGTTGAGGGAGAAGTCTCAAAAGTTTGTCATTAAGGGTCT
>JABSPR010000375.1 GCA_013214975.1 Flavobacteriales bacterium | reverse complement strand
AATCTTCTTCTATGACCTCTTTCTTTTTGAGCAACTAATGCATCTCTACCTATAAAGTCACCACAGTTATAGTTTACAGCAAATCCTAATGCCGCTTCAACAGGAGTGTCATCCGTTGTAATATCAGAACCCCAATGTTTGTATCCTTTCTCTAAACGACCACAATCAACAGCGTGCATACCAACTAGTTTAAGACCGTACTTAGGACCAACTTTCATGATAGCTTCATAAACAGCTAATGTTTGTTCTACTGGGCAATAAAGCTCCCAACCTAGTTCACCAACAAATGATAAACGGATTGCGAATGGTTTTCCTAAACCAACATCTAATTGACCAGATGTTCCAAATGGGAAGCCTTCATTAGATAAATCTTGTGGGCAAATTTCTTGAAGTAATTCTCTAGATTTTGGTCCCATTACAGCAAGCATCGTGTAAGTATTAGTTACATCATATGCTATTGCTCTGGCATCCGGATTCATGTTCCTTTTGATCCAGTCCATATCTCTTGTACCAGTAGCACCAGGAGTAGCTAAAAAGAATTTCTCTTCTCCAATTCTAGTTACGGTTATATCAGATTCAATACCACCACGTTCGTTACACATTTGCGTGTAAACCACTTTCCCAACTGGTACTTCAACATTGTTTGCACAAATTCTCTGCAATTCTGACATTGCATCTTTTCCTTCCACCATAAACTTGGCTAAAGAACTTAATTCATACATTCCAACGCCTTCACGCATCGCTTTTAGTTCTGCACCACAGTTGTCGAACCAGTTTTGTTTTCCCCAAGCGTACTCATACTTCGGTTCTTGTCCTTCATTGGCGAACCAGTTAGCTCTTTCCCAACCTTGAACTTGACCAAATACAGCACCTTGCGCTGCTAATCTATCATGAATAGGAGTTCTTCTTACATTTCTACCTGTTTCTGGCTGTCTGAAAGGGAAGTGATCCCAATACAACATACCAGTTGCTTCGTATGCTCTTTCAGTTAAGAAATTTTGGTTGTTTGCCCAAGAGTCGAATCTTCTAACATCTACTGGCCATAAATCTTCTTCTGGGTAACCTTGATCCATCCATTGAGCTAATGCCTTGCCAGCACCACCTGAAGATGAAATACCTACAGAGTTCATTCCGTTTGCAACAAAGAAATTCTTAACACCAGGAGCTTCACCTAACATGAATAAGCAATCTGGTGTGAAACTTTCTGGAACAGTAGTTAAGTTGTTTACCTCAGCTTCCGCGAAGGCAGGTACAATGTCTACAGCATTCTCTAAGAACAATTCGAATTGATCCCAATCTTCTTGTAGTTGAGTAAATTCAAAATCATCTGGAACACCTTTAGCACCCCATGGTTTAGCTACAGGTTCAAATCCACCTAATAAAAGACCGCCACCTTCTGGTCTGATATAAATGCATTTGTCCATGTCTCTCAAATAAGGGAATAATTTAGGACAACCTTCAATCGGATTAGTAGTCATGTGCATATGCTCTGCGGCATGTACAGGAAGAGTAACACCAACCATCTTACCGATTTTAGTTCCCCACATCCCAGCGCAACATACTACGAATTCACAATCGATGTCTCCTTGGCTAGTTTGAACACCAGTTACTGCACCATCTTTCTTGAATATTTTTGTTACCTCACAATCTTGCACTATTAAAGCACCACCTTGACGAGCACCTTTTGCTAAAGCTTGTGTAGTATCTTCTGGATTAGTAAAGCCGTCGTTTGGTTGGTACCAAGCTGCTTTCAAATCATCCGTATCCATTAATGGAAAATGATTTTTCGCTTCTTCCAAAGAAATCCTTTCCATTTCAATACCGAATGAGTTAGCCAGATCCATAGATCTGTCAAATTCATGCACTCTATGTTGTGAGTGAGCTACTCTTAATGAGCCTGTTTTTTGCCATCCAGTTGCCTGGCCAGTATCGGCTTCTAAACCTTCAAAAAGTTCAGTACCGTATTTAGCTAGCCTTGTAAGTGCTTCATCGGCCCATAACTGACCAACTAAACCAGAAGCTGCCCAAGATGTTCCTGAGGCTACTTTCTTACGTTCAACTATTACTATATCCTTCCATCCCAATTTAGTAAGGTGATAAGCTGTGCTACAACCTATAATTCCTCCTCCAATAATTACAACACGAGCGTGCTTGGGTAAGTCTGCCATTTTCTAAATTTATTAATACTGTTTTATTCTTTTATATAAGTATCGCCTTTCTTCGTACAATCCAAAAGGACGACAATTCTACTGCTAATTAATCAAAAAACAAATTATTCTAACGTAATATAATCAACTAGAAATCAACGTTCAATTACTTTGTTCAGGGCTTTGCTTTAATTAAGTAGCTCAATTATAGCGATGTAGCCATCTACGTCAGTCGTGTTGCCGATTTCGGGAGCAAATGTAAATAAATATATTATTCAATTGTAAAAAAAAATAGGAGAAAAAATTAACCAGTTATTAACGCACCTGGAATCTATATATAAAGTAGGCCCTAAGACTTTTGTTTTAACAGTAGTTGCGGCAAATTAATTATCCACACATTATATATGTATGGTATGTTAATCTATCACTAAAGAAGATCATTATTATTAATTATTGCTGTTAACAACCTATACCTAATTTGATTTGCTGATTTCGAATATTTCACGATATTCGCCGAGTTAGCGCTGAGGTTTAGTGCTATTGATTAAACAGCAAGCAATTATTGAGGGAAATTCCTCGCACAATTTTAAAAAGTTAAGATATGATATCTGCATGGATGTTATTGGCTTTTGGCGCTATGTTCGGATGGGGCTTTGGTCAAGGATTTACAAAAAAGTATATTAATGATGTATCGGGTACAAAGTTTTGTTTGTATTTCGTGTTTGCAGTTTCTTTTGTGAACATTGCCTTATGGTTATACTGGGGAGCACCAAACCCATTTTATACGGAGACTGGTGAGTTTGCGGGAGCCTTTACGTTTTGGGGGATATTCTCTTACGTATTAGACGGTATTGCATGGGCAGCTTATTTTGTATGTATTAGATACGCACCAATCGCGATTGTTGGAACTGTGGCAGCAGCTTACCCAGCGATTGTAATGGGAGTATTGTACTTATGGATTGGTCAAGAAGCAACTACTATTATGTGGATAGGAGGTATAGCTGTAGTTGCCGGTTGTGTTTTATTAGGATACACGCCAGCATCAGACGTAGATGATTCTGTTGATAATTCGCACGTTGTTGCAAAGTATTGGATTCCTCTAGCTATTACAGCAGCACTAGGTTGGGGATTTGCATTTGCTTGTTTAGGTTATTCTACAAGTGAAGTAGCTAGTTTGCCAGGAGCTGATGGAACTAAACAATTAATTTTATCTGTAATAGGAGATGCTATAATATTAATCCCGTTTGCTCTAATTGCTGGGAAAGGTGATAAGCACGATATGGAAGGTCTTAAATTGGCTGTTCTTCCTATGGTTTTATTCGCAGTTGGAAATGCATGTAATATGCTAGCTTATAATGCTGATGGCGGTGCACAAAACGGTGGTTTAATTGCTGCTATAGGTGCAGCATACCCAATGATCACATTAGGATTTGCTTATATATTCTTGAAAGAAAGAATAATTCCTTTCCACTGGATGGCTATTGGAGTTATCATGACAGGTATCATGTTATGTACAGGATCTGTTGAAACATTATTAGGTTTGTAAGAATGAGTTAGCTCATTAATTTACTGATTTTAGTATTAAAAGGCCATCTGTTATTACAGATGGCCTTTTTTTTACCTCATTTTCAGGGGTT
>JABSPR010000374.1 GCA_013214975.1 Flavobacteriales bacterium | reverse complement strand
TTTCTTGCTAACATGAGCCATGAGATTAGGACTCCACTGAACGGAATAATGGGACTTTCGGATGTTCTATTAAAGACAAATATAGATGATGAGCAAATGGGTTATTTAAATGCAATTAAGTCTTCTTCAGATTCCCTATTAGTTATTATCAACGATATACTCGATATCTCTAAAATTGAAGCTGGGAAATTGGTGCTAGAAGAGACGAAATTTAATTTGGAAAAATCTATTGACTCCGTTATTGGCATTTTGGAATTTAAATTAATTAATAAGAACGTTCTCCTTAAAAAAGAACTGGACGATAAGTTGCCATTGTTTGTTTTAGGAGATCCAGTAAGACTGAGTCAGATACTACTTAACCTTGTTGGGAATGCTATAAAATTTACTGAATCAGGAAGCATTACTGTGGGCGCTAAGTTTATTAATGAGACCGATGATTTAGTTGAAGTAGAAATGTATGTAGAGGATACTGGAATTGGTATTGCAAAAGAACAGAAACAGAAAGTTTTCGAAAGTTTCACGCAAGCCAAATCAAGTACAACTAGGAAATACGGAGGAACAGGACTAGGGTTAACTATTGTTAAGAACCTGGTTGAAATGCACAATGGTTCTATTGTTCTTGAAAGTGAAGAAGGTGTGGGGTCGAAGTTCTCGTTTAATTTGAAATATAACCTTAGTCAGGAGGAAGAGCTGAATAACAGCATAGATGATAAAAGGATTGAGCAACAGGATTTAAACGGGGTTAAAGTTCTTGCTGCTGAAGACAACCCTATTAACCAAATGCTCGTTAAGAAAGTATTGTCGGATTGGAATGCTGATTTTACAATAGTAGGAGATGGAAAGAAAGCAGTTGATACTTTAGAGGAAAATGATTTCGATATTATATTAATGGATATTCAAATGCCAATTATGGATGGTTACACAGCATCAGCATATATAAGAGAGAGTTTACCGGAACCTAAAAGTAGCATTCCAATAATAGCTCTAACAGCGCATGCAACATCTACTGAAAGAGAAAGATGCCTTGGATTTGGTATGACCGATTATATTTCGAAGCCGTTTAAGGCCGACGATTTATTAGAAATAATTGTAAAGCAGTTAGATCAAAAATTTAAACATTCCTAAATAAAGCACTTTGAACATAGATTTAAAATATTTAAAAGAAGTAGGGAACGGTGACATGGCTTTTGTTCAAGATATCATTGAAACGTTTGTTAAAGTAACTCCGGATCACGTTGATACTCTTATTACAGGCTATGAGAAAAAAGATTGGCTGGAGGTAAAAAGAATAGCACATACAATGAAGCCAAACGTAGAGTTTATGGGTATTCTTTCACTAAAGAGTGTATTTGTAGAAATAGATAGATTGCAACCTGCCGAATTGGAAATTTATCTAATTAAGGATATTATGGTTAATTTGGAAGAAGTATTAAAACAGTCTTTGGTTGAACTTGAACTAGAATTAAAAGATTTATAATTTCGATAGATGAATTGTATAGTAATTGAGGATAGCGAAATTCAAAGGAAATTAATTTGTCATTATATTGAAAAGACAGATTATTTAAACTTAAAGAGGGACTTTGTAGACGCGGTGGAAGCTGTTAGCTATTTAAGAAAGGAAACGGTGGATTTGATTTTCTTGGACATTAGCATGCCTGTTATGAGCGGTATGGAATTCCTGAAATCGTTTGATAATAGTGCTCAAGTTATCTTGTTTACTTCTCATGAAGAATACGCACTCGAAGCATTTGAATATAATGTAATAGACTATTTGGTGAAACCAGTTTCATACGCTCGTTTTATGAAAGCTGTTAATAAGGCTAAAGCAGGCTTTGAAAAGGGAGATCATGAAACCTCAGACGAGATATTCATAAAAGTAAATTCAGTGTTTGAAAAAGTCAGAATATCTGAAATACTATGGATAGAAGCTCTTGCTGATTATGTAATAATTAATACATCGGAGCGGAAATATACTGTCCTTTCTTCAATGAAAAGTATAGTTAGTAAGCTGCCTACCAAAGAATTTATGCGGGTTCATCGATCCAGTATAATTAGAATTGATAAAATTTCAAAGATCGATAACGGCGTTATCGAGATTGTAGGTAAAAAACTAATCACCATAGGTCGGTCTTATAAGAAAGAAGTGATGGATAGATTAGTTACGATCTAGTTGATTTCTCGACGTTTCTCCGACTAAAACAACATTCATATTACTTGTAATTGACACCAATTGAGCTGGATGTTCTGTCTTTCGATGCTTAAATCGGATATTTTTAACAGGTTATTAACCATGTAAATCGTTGATATTAAAAGGGTAGCGAGTGTTGGTGCTCGGAAGCGCCAGTAAAATCAAGGGTTTAAGGAATTGTTGCTTGCATGAAGTGTCTGAAATGCCTAATTTCATTACTGTTTCGAAGAAATTTGGAATTATTATTATTAATGTTATAAAATTATATTATGAATAAAGCAGAATTAACAGAAGCAATCGCTTCAGCAGCAAACTTGTCAAAGGCAGATGCAAAAAGAGCATTAGAAGCAGTAATTACTTCTACAACTTCATCTCTTTCAAAAGGAGAAAGAGTTTCTTTAGTTGGATTTGGATCTTTCTCAGTCTCTCAAAGAGCAGCTAGAAAAGGAAGAAATCCTCAAACAGGAAAAGAGATTGATATCCCAGCTAAAAAAGTTGTGAAATTTAAAGCAGGTGCTGAACTTTCAGGAAAGTTGTAAGTAGCTAAAACAGAATTAAAAGCGATATGCCATTGGCATATCGCTTTTTTTATTCTATAATTTCCGAGATTAAAGGATAGGTTAGTCCCGACTCTTTTAACAATACGGCATTAATGGAGCCCACTAATATTTCAGCCTCAATCCTAACAGGTAGGCGGTTTTTATCGTCGGTAACCCAAACGTTCATATCCTCTTCTCCTTTAAAAATACTTCCTTCTATTAGTAGTGTGCTAAACTTAATTGTATTAAACACTCTGTCGCCTTTTAATTTAATTTTCTCTTTCCCTAAATATTTTATGTGCGTCTCGAAAACTTCACCATCTAAAATGACTTTTAAGGGTACTAAGTCTCCTTCTTTGTAATTATCGAAGTTGATTGTGCGAGTGTAGTAAATTAAAGAGACTGCATCAAATATGCATTCTGATAGATTGAGTGTATCGATAGGGTTTTGTACTCCTTCTTTACTTGAAGTAGAATAGATTTTTGAATTGACGTAGTCGAATTCGTAATGGTTTGAATACATAGTCCCTCCTTCTGAAACCTCTCTATTAAATCGATAAGGCGCCAATGAGGTCATGTTTGTCCACGACTCGTATGTGTCTCTTACTTTGTAAAGCCAATCGTATTTCTTGTAAGTGAAGCCATATGCAACAAAATGAAATTGGTTATTATCTAGGTACGTGTTAAAGTGGCATTCTCCAGATGAAACCCAGACGAATCCCCAATTGTAATATATTTGATACACTATTTTTTCTTGGGGAGTGAAGCAAATGGAACTAGGCGTACAGTTATCTTGGCCGTAAGCATGGCTAAAGGAACCAATAAATAGTAGGATAGTATATAGCGTGAGATTTATATGGCTTTTAATGACGATTATTTGTCTAATATTATTTGAACTTCTGAAGTTTTAAACCCTTTGTATTCATCTAATTCGATTTTAATACGTGATTCCCATTCTAATTGCTTTTTAGTGTTTATGTGATGGTTAGTCTCTCTATCATATTTCTTTTGCTCTTTCCAAAGCTGGTCTAAGTAATCTTGAAATAGTGGTTTTAGTTTAGACTGCACATTCTTGATGGTAAGCTTGTATTCAACTAGTTTCTTCCTGAATTTTCGTGCATATAGCTCTGTAATATCGAAATGTAATTGTTCATGTCTTAAAAGTGATTCCTTTTTGGATTCCGTTTTCACCCATGACTTATCTCGTTTGAAAAAGGAAAAAGTATTGATTATCAAAGAGTTATTCTTTTGTTCCATTTTGAGATCAACTCCAGTAAAGGAATTAGCTGAGTTGATACTATTTAATTGAGGCGATCCAGTAAAATCTTCCCAACTTAATTTGTACTCATCAGTAAATAAAATTGTGTTTGTATCTGGTTGAGCAGTACAATAAACAGAGGTAAAAAGAAATATTAATAAGGCCTTGTGTTTTAAAAGCATGGATTTAGAGATAGTCTTGAAGCCACTCAACTGCTTTTCTTTCGGAAGTAAATATTTTAAGAGGATAGTTTGGGAGGTTAAGATTTAAAAAAAGTGTTCCTATAAGTCGACTAGAAGGAGAGTTCAATAACATTGCCATTCCATTAATACTTGAAAAGGCTTTTTTAGATTGAAATTGTTTTCGGGCCTCTTCGGTAGAGGACTGAAGTGTGCTTATATCCAACAACACTGGTACTTTCTTACCTGCAGCTAATTTTATTATTGCGTCAATCGACTCCTTTGCATCGTCTTCTTCTTGATCTACATTTTTTTTTGCAAGAACTCTAATAATACCGTCTTCTAGCCATATATAACTAGACTTCAATTCGATAACTTTTTCTTCCATCTTGTTTATGAGAATACCTTCTATTAAATATATGCATATATATCGTCAGGACATATAAAACTTCAGGAAAACTGCATTGAAACTTACATGACGAAATGTAATTATTCGAAGTGTATTCTTGGTTAATTCTAGTAGAACTTTATCTGATGTACTCTATGGATAGGTATTAGAACCCCTTTATTTAGGATTACATTTTTATCTCCCACTGCCCACACCGTTGTATGTACTTTCCGAAGATTTTTATCGTCTTCAAAGATTATTTTTACTTTATGTTTTTCGATGTTGCCAAGATGAACTGCTCGTTCAATATTTGACTCTCTATTATTAATTGCAATGTCATTCTTTAGGACCTCATTATTAGGGAAAGATAAATTTTTGATAAATTCTTTCTCTGTAATGGAGGAGTTTACTGCCATCTTATTCATACCAAAAAAATTAGATTTATAATTCTGACCAAATTAATAGTATGTTACGCCACAGAATTATGTTAGTTACAAGGGGCAATGCGTTACTTCTGGCTATTACACTGCATTATAAGTCTTTTATTCTCCGAATTTCAACTCCTTTGTAGTGGCTTAGTGGGCGGATTAGTTTATTGTTTTTTACTTGCTCTAGTATATGGGCAGCCCATCCCGTAATTCTGCTCATCACAAAAATTGGAGTAAAAAGCTCAATGTCAAACCCCATCATATAGTAAGTTGGTCCAGCCGGAAAATCAAGGTTAGGATAAATACCTTTTTCTGAAATCATCTTTTCTTCTAATAGATTTGCTATATCTATCCATTTCTTGCCATCGGTTAATAAGGCAATTTTCTCTTCCCATTTTTTCATTTCGGGAACCCTCGAATCCCCTTTTTTATATACTCGATGACCGAATCCCATTATTTTTCGCTTCTCTTCAAAAGCTTCATCCATCCATTCGTTTGCGTTTTCTGCTTCTCCAATTTCTATCATGTCGTGCATAACCTGCTCATTCGCTCCTCCATGCAACGGACCCTTTAGTGCGCCAATTGCTCCTGCCACGGAACTATACATGTCTGAAGTTGTTGATGCTATTACACGAGCGGTAAATGTTGATGCATTAAAACTATGTTCGGCGTAGAGTATTTGTGATACATTGAATCCTCTGAGAATATCTGGTTCTGGTACGAGGCCGAAACACATGTTAAAGAAATTGGCGGTTCTATTTAATTCTGAATTAGGTTCTATAATTGGCTTGCCTTCTTTACATCTCTGTATGGCGGCTATAATTGTTGGGATTTTGGCATAAAGCAATTCGAATTTATTGAAGTTAGTTTCTTCCGAATTGTCCCATATCCGAGAGTCTTCTTGTCCAAGAAAACTAATAGCTGTCCGTAGGCCATCCATTGGATGTGCTGTTTGTGGAAAGTGTTTGATAATAGAAATTAATTGATCGGATATAACCCGATTATCCACTTCTCTTTTTTCAAATTCCTTTAGTTGACCCGTAGATGGGATTTCTCCCTTTAACAGTAATAACGCGGTCTCTTCAAAATTGCAGTTATTACAAAGATCATTAACCGTATATCCCCGATAAGTCAAACGATTAATATCGGGCATTACTTTAGATATTTCTGTTGTATCAACTGTAACGCCCATAAGGCCTCTTTTAATTTCGGTTTCTTCCATTAAAATATTCCAGTTTTTGGTGTCTCATTATTTATGAATTCGGGTTTGACTTGCACATTCAATTGCTGAATTTCTTTGGCCGAAAGATTTGGTAAACTTTCAACTAGGTTAATAAAACGGTTTCGTTCTTCTGTGGATATTAAATGCTCCGTTAGTTGGTCAAACTTCTTTATATAGTCTCGTCTATGAAAAGGATTATCTCCAGCTGGATGAGCATTGGCTCTTTCGATTTCATCAGAAATGAGATCGCCATTTTTCATTTCAATAATTACTTTTCCCCCAAAAGACCTCAATGATGGATCTTTGTGGTGGTAGAGTTCTGTCCATTTCTGGTTTTCCGAAGTAGTAATTTTATTCCATAGCTCTATGGTAGAAGTAGTATTTGCTCTCTTGCTGGAATAGCTTTTTTCGTGATGCCACTTTCCATCCTCTAGGGCAACTGCAAATATGTACATGATCGAATGGTCTAGTGTTTCTCGGCTAGCATTCGGATTCATTTTTTGTGGATCGTTAGCACCAGTGCCAATTACATAATGGGTATGATTACTCGTCTCTATTCGTACGCTTTTAATAGAATTTAAATCTTCTATTTCATTTCTCATTCTGAAGGCTAAATCGATTAATGCTTGCGCCTGATATTCGGCAGAGTGTTCTTTAGTATAGGTTTCTAGTATGCTTCTTTTTTCCTCACCTTCTGTTGGTAGGTGAATGGTATAATTAGATTTTGGGCCATCTAAGATCCACGCTAATATTGAATCTTCTCCTTCATAAATAGGTGAAGGGCTTTTTTCTCCTCGCATTGCCCTGTCCATAGCTTCAATCGCTTGCTTGCCGCCATGTGCCGGAACGTACGCCTTCCAACTAGATATTTCTCCCTTACGAGATTGCCGTGTGCTAATAGATAAATGAAGTGCTTGTTGTACAGATTGATAAACGGTATCGACATCTAGATTAAGAAGGGCTCCTATGCCAGCTGTTTGGGCTGGACAAAGATGTGCGATGTGATCGATTTTGTGTTCGTGGAGGCAAATAGCTTTTACAAGACAAACATGAATCTCATAGGCCGAAACGATGCCGTGTAAAAGATCTTCCCCGTTGAATGCTTTCTGTTGAGCAACGGCCAAAATAGGAGGGATGGTATCTCCAGGATGGGCATAATCGGCAGCCAGGAAAGTATCGTGGTAGTCTAATTCTCGAACAGCTGTTCCATTTGCCCATGCACTCCATTCAGCATGAAATGTTTGATTATTTGGTAAGCCAAATACAGTTGCTCCATTTGCTCGAGTGTGTGCTATTGCCTGATGGCGAGCATTTACAACTGGGTTCCTTGAAAACGAAGCTATAGCTACCGAAGCATTATCTATGATTCTATTAATAACCATTTCGATAACATCTTGAGAAATTGATGCCTTATCAATTGCGAGTTTGGCTAGTTTGTAAGCCAATTGATTTTCTTTACTTAATTCTTCTTCAGAGTGGTAAACGCGAATTTGGTGTTCTTGCATGGTTGGTAAGGTATACTATGTATACTTTACTCGTATGCTAATTGTTACCTGAAATTTTAAATTGTAATTATTTATTTATCACAATAGTTCGTTGGCTTGTACCTTGAGCAGTAATTACTTTTGCCAAGTATATACCATTACCATGCGTTGATAGATTGACAGATGTAGAAAATCCATTTACATTATCTTCTTGTAGAATAATATCTCCAGCAATGGAGAAGATTTTAAAACCAGTGATTAATTGATTTGATGATAGGGTAGTAGATCCATTCGACGGATTAGGAAATGCATTTATCTCAGTGAAACTAATATTCTCGTTTATCGAATTTATTTCCTCACATTCTTCTTCGTAAGTAATAAATTGATCAACAGAAAGATCTTTATACGAACACGTTTTACCTAAAGGCCAATCGATTACAAGCTCGTCGATAATAGCAGCGTCGCCCAAACCAAATTCTATATTTAAACTGTTTTGTGTATTAGTACCATTTCGTCCTGAAACTAGACGATGTTGCCATCTTTCTACTCCATCTATTGTCGCTCTTAGTTTAACTCTGGCTCCAATTGCAGATTTGTTTGATTCCGTACCTATTAGGTTGATGTTTATCCAGTGATTGGAATTAGTGTTGTTTGTATAGATAACATTGTTATTTGAAACATTACCTCTAACACTAAGAATGAAATCTAAGAATCCATCGTTGTTATAGTCAACACTGGCTACTGCAGTTGAAGCATCCCAATCATTAATTACATCATCGGTGCTTACCTCTTTAGTAAATGTTCCGTCCCCATTGTTCCAATAAAGTTTATTATAAGATTCGGAAGGTATAGTCATTTTACTATCCACTAAGTATACGTCTTGATCTCCATCGTTATCAAAATCACCCCATGTTGGAGACAAAGTCCCAATATTTGCATCCGTTACTAACTCTCCAGTTGTGATTGTTGTGAATGTGCCATCTCCATTATTACTGTATAACAGAATAGGTATATCGATCCCGTTTACCATTAAGTCTAAATGGCCATCATCGTTATAATCAATCCAAGTTGATCCGTGGCAAACCGCATCATCATTAACAATATCAACGGTTGTAATTGTGGTAAATGTTCCGTCTCCCTCATTGTGATATAACGTATTATTTTCTTCTGAGCTGGTGATAAATAAGTCGGGGTATCCGTCATTGTCATAATCTCCCCAAGTTGGATTATGAGATCTAAAAGCATCTGTAACAAGATCGCCAGTTAATACTTTTTCAAAAGTTCCATCTCCGTTGTTTATGTAAAATTGATTTTCCTGAGGATTTGATGTATAGCCGCTTGCCACATAAACATCAAGATCTCCATCCAAATCAAAATCGGCGGATCCGCTACC
>JABSPR010000373.1 GCA_013214975.1 Flavobacteriales bacterium | reverse complement strand
AGCTATATTATTTATTTTCGATTATAATCGTAAGTGTGTCGTCGTGTACTCAGGAGCAAGTTGTTGAGTCGAAATCTGAAGGCTATGTGAAAAAATCTCAAACAGTACAAAGAGGCCATCATATTACAGACCCAAGATTTACGGAAACATTTGGAGACTACGACGAAAATTATTTGAGCATGCTAGTTCGATTTTATAATTCAGAACAGGCTGGTTACGTTGGGTTACTTTGGCATTCTAAAAGCTATACAGATACAGCAGAAATTTCAAGAATAAATCTAATTGCCAGAATTGAATCTTACTCGGGCGCAACGATATTTCCATTGCTATTAAAGTATGGTCTGAAAGCGGATAATTACCAAGAAGTAGCATTTGATGGCGAATGGTGGGGAGATCAGTTAGATACCAACGACTACGAATCCTTTATGAGGGTTGTAGCAAACTGGGGTCATTATACGGAAGAGTTTGAGTGGATTTACAACTTAGCACCTGAAGAAGATATGCCATTACTTAAAGCACTTACATGGCACGAACCATTATCCATTACGTTTGCTGAAATGGAATTACGAGGAGAGGACGGAAGAGATACGCTTGCATCTTATATCGAGTATCAGCGAGAAGCACTTGAAGATTGGTTGGAAAAGTATCCTGATTATCTTACCGAAAATGGAGTAACAGAATACCACAGAGAAGAGCCTAGTAGGGACGAGGTTTCTGAGAATTATTATTACATGTGGTTGATAGAAGAGGCAGAGGAAAAGGCTAAAGAAAAAACTAAAGTTCAATGATTTAAGGAATGAGGGTTTATCACTTTTTAATGATCTTATTATTAGGCAGCATGTCTGTTTTCGCTCAACTGGAAGAGGTGTTTGTTACGTCGGGTTTTACTAATCCTGAATCGATCGTATTCGATAAAGAAAGAAACGTATTCTATGTTTCAAATTATAGAGAAGACGTGGAGAATGGAACAAAGTACGGACAAGATTATATTTCGAAAGTTGATGCGGACGGGAAGATTATCGAACTAGATTGGATCAAGCATTTAAGTGCTCCCACTGGTGTAATTATATCAGATGATAAATTATACGTGGTAGAAAGGTTTGGAGTAGTAGAGTATGATCTCAAAACGAATACAGTTCTTAATAGGTACTGTATTCAGCATAACGAATTTATTAATGATATTGTGATGGCGCCCGATGGCTCTCTATTTATAACAGAAGGGTACAGCGACAACCTTCACAGAATTAAAGATGGTAAGCTAGAGACATGGTTAAGCAGTAAAAAAATCAGGAATTCCAATGGATTACAAATTGATGGAAATAAATTGATCATTGGGGTTAACGACGATCATAAGCTAAAATCAATAGATCTTGCCACCAAAGAGGTAACGGTTATAGCGGAATTTGAGGATGGTAATTTAGATGGGATTAAGAAATATAAAGACGGATATATCGTAGGTAATTACTATGGTCAGATTTTTTATGTAAAAAAGGATGGTTCTATAACGGAATGGTTAAATGTAGAAGACAAAAAGATTATTTGTGCTGACTTTGAATACCTTGAGGATAAGCAAATGCTATACGTTCCAGATTTGGATAATAGTACGCTTACTGGGTATAAAATATCGGAGTAAGATATCCTCCTTACGTTATATTGAAATCTATTTTTTCTGAATCAATCATTGTAACCCATCGTTTCATTTTCTTCTGGATTACCTTAAAGTGATGCTTGTCTTCTTCCGCTACAAATGTAATTGCATCGCCTGGATTTTCTGCTCTTCCTGTTCGGCCTATTCTATGAATAAAATCTTTAGGAGAACGTGGTAATTCGTAATTAACCACATGAGGTAAAAAAGCAATGTCAATACCTCTAGATAAAAGATCAGTAGAAACTAATACTCTTAGATTTCCAGATTTAAAATCAGCTAAAGCTTCCTTTCGTTTACCTTGACTTTTCTTACTGTGAATTGCTTCTGCATTAATATTGTTCTTACGTAACTTGTGCGCTACAGCATCTGCTTGGTAAACCGAAGATGTAAAAACAAGCACTTGTTTCCAGTCATTTGATTCAATGAGATGTCTGAGAAGCGGCCCTTTTTTTTCGGGTTTCACAAAGTATCCAACTTGGTCGATTAGACTTAAATCTTCCGTTTTGGATTCGATTTTAACAACTACAGAATCGTTTAATTGGTCTTTGTTAATTTGCTGCACATCTGGACTTAGAGTAGCTGAGAATAGGAGGTTTTGTCTTTTTTTTGGAAGTAGAGCAAATATCTTATTCATTTCCTCTTTGAAACCTAGATTTAGCATTTTGTCTGCTTCATCTAAAACCAGAGTACTTAGGTCTGTAAAATGTAAAGCTTTTGATTCATGTAATTCTAATAGTCTTCCCGGGGTAGCTACTACCACATTAACATTTTGAAGCGATTTCATTTGAGGGTTAATAGATGCTCCACCATAAACAGCGAATGATTTAAAATCAAACGGTAGTGACTTCCCAATAGTGCGAAATACTTCTTCTACTTGAATAGCTAGCTCTCTTGTAGGAACTAAAACAAGGACATTGATGTGTCGGTTTTTGGTTTTGGTTTTCCCTTTAAGATTGTTCAGAATAGGGAGAACGTAAGCTGCCGTTTTTCCAGATCCTGTCTTTGCTATTCCTAATACATCTTTCCGTTTTAGGATTACTGGAATTGCTTTTTCTTGAATAGGATAGGGCTTATCGTAACCAAGTTCTGTGATTGCATCAATAAGGTAGGCTGTAAGTCCGAGGGATTTAAAAGGCATTTGGAATCTGTTAATTTCTTACAACAAAGGTAGGCTTTAGAAATTTTCTTTTAAATAGAAACCCTAGTCGATAAATACCTTGTGAGTAGAACTATTAATTTCTATAAGAACCACTCCGCTGTGTTTAGGTAGTTCAATTACCTCATTGCTATTTGAAGCTGTGGTGTTAAGCAGTGCCTTTCCAGATAAATTATAGATATTTATCGAAGATCCTTTTTTAACGTTGTTAACGTAAACCTTGTTTCCAAAACTGTACACGTTTGATTCTTTGGTTTCGAAATCTTCGATTCCTACTAGATTCCCTGCGTGCAGCATTGTTTCAGGAACATCTTCGTAGCCGTATGAAAGAATTTTTGCTTTTATCTGATGGGTGTTTGTTCCTGCACCACTTAATCTAACACGCAACCAGCCATAATGAAAGTCATCACCAATCTTGAATTTTAACCCGACATACTTTTTTTCTTCACCAGCAACTCGCCAAGATGATCCGGTGTTCCAGAACATCATCCACGGGCGCTAGGCGATAATCCTCCAACTCAGGCGTCTTTAATCCCCCCACCGCTTTTTCCGCTGGCCGCGCTCCAGGTGGACCCGCCGAAACGGCCAAGTCCCCTGTCGCAACAGCCGGAACTTCGCCGTGACGCCTTTTCCGTTTGAATTTTGGGTCCATCGCGCAACGCTT
>JABSPR010000372.1 GCA_013214975.1 Flavobacteriales bacterium | reverse complement strand
CCAAGTGATGGTCTTTCTAGCTCGTTCGGCTCATTATCTCTTTTCCCTCAGAGTGATGTGAGTAAGGATCTGTTTTCACGAGAGATGAAGCCGCAGACAGGGGAAAAGGCAAGTCCATTTAATCGCGACAGGGGTCTTTCTGTGGAGGAGAATCAACGTATGTTAAATTCAAAAAAATCGTATAAAGGACCTAAAGATGGGCTATCTAGTTCCTTCAGCTCATTATCTCTTTTCCCTCAGAGTGATGTGAGTAAGGATCTGTTTTCACGAGAGATGAAGCCACAAACAGGAGAAAAGGGAAGCCCGTTTAGTAGAGATAGAGGATTATCGATAGAGGATAAACAAAGATTGTTGAATTCTAAAAAGTCCTACAAAGGGCCGCTGGATGGCCTTCAAACCTCATTTGGTTCTTTATCCGTTCTTCCTAGTGCAGAAGCGACAAATACACCATTTTCGAATACCTGGAAACCATCGGCTGAGAGTAAGCAGAAAAAGTTGAATTCTAAGAAATCTTACAAAGGGCCTGACGATGGGTTAGGAAGTCATTTTTTAAGTTCTGTTCGTGCCCCCGCTTTGCTTTTAAATGAAAACCCATTTCAAAAGGAATGGAAATATTCTGTAGAAGAAAGGCAACGTCAGAAAAATTCGAGGAAATCTTATAGAGGGCCAAAAGATGGATTAGGGAGTTCGTTTATGGCAGATGCCTCTCAAAAAGAGGTTGCTATGCTGGATTCTCCTTTTATGATGCCAGTAGAACACGAAATTATACAAGGTAAAAAAAGGAAGAGGGTATTGTTTAGAAGAAGAAAAAGCAGGAACGAGTCTCGCGTAGGTGGCGGAAGACCAGCGAGTATGGGTTTATTTCCAGGAAAGATGTATTAATTTTTTGGCATGCTTAATGCAAATCATTGGTATTATAAATAGGAGAGGTAAATGCCGTTTTTTTGTTATTTTTGGTAATAGTGCCTTAAGGATAAAAGAATAAGAACAATAGATTGAAGTCACAGTTTTTAAAATATACTTTTAGATCTACAAAGATTTTAATTATCGCATTAATTGCGCTTAATTTTATCTCTGGCAAAACTGCTGTTGAGATAAAAGATACTAATGCAAAAATCAAGGCTGTTTTTCTTTACAATTTCACCAAGTACATCGAATGGCCTGAGGAGAAGAGAAAGGGTAACTTTGTAATAGGCGTTTTGGGTGAAGGACAACAACCGGTATACAATGCCTTAGCAACTAGTGCACATCGAAATAACGATAAGCCCTCTGTTCGATTTTTACAAATAAATAAATATATGGATGCGTCTTCTATCGCAGATTGCCATATGTTATATATCCCGAAAAGTCATAGCAGCATGTTGCCTGTTGCGCTTAAAACGGTGATTAACACCCATACATTAATTGTTACAGATAAAGCCGGTTCGGCCAAATCGGGAGGCTCGGATATTAATTTCGTCGTCGCTAACAACAAGGTGAAATTTGAAATGAATAAAGAGAATGTGGGAAAGCATAACCTTAAAGTAAGCGCCATGTTAACTAATCTTGCAATTTTAGTGAACTAGGTATGGAAAGAATGGGATATATATATACAGTATTACTTGCCATATCGATGTTTGCATCAGCTTCATTATATGCACAATCGCCTCTTGAGATTAAGGCAAGAAACCATATGGCTGCTAAAGAATATGATTTAGCAAAACCTATCCTGGACAATGTTGCTAGCGACACAGCTTATATAAACAGTTGTGAATATTGGTATCTAAAAGGTTTCTTGTATAAAGAGCTTTACAAGAGAGACCAAGCGAGTGATCGTAATTCTGCATATCGTAATTCTGCCATAGAGTTTTATGAGAAATCAATGAAGCTGGATACGGATGGTTCAAAGAAAGACGGAAATTTAAAAGGCATTAAGTATTTAGGGATTAGATGTTTTAATGACGCTGCATCATCGTTAGATATGATTAATTATAAAACTGCGCTTTCTAATTTCGATCGCTACATCAAAGCGATGAATATTATTGGTGTTCCGGAAAGTGAATTACGCGAGAAGAAGATCCAGTTTAAGCTGGCTTTAGCTTCCGTTTATACTAAGCTGTATGAGGGAGGGGATAAGCATAACGATGATGATTGGAATAACACTACTAATGTTTATCAAGAGGTTCTTGGAATGGATCCTGGTAATTTGAGCGCGAATTATAACTTGGGAATCTTATTTTACAATCGGGCTGTAGATATTATCATGAATGAAATGGGATACGATGTGGATATGGTAACTCTTTCCGATATCCAAGATAGATGTATTGGTTTGTTTAAAGATGCGTTGCCATATTTAATAAATGCGCATAAACTCGATGCACCTAACCCAGCAGTTACTGAAGGATTGGCTGGGATCTATTTCAGTCTTAACGAAATAGATAAGTCGAATTATTACAAAGAATTATTGGAAAAAATACAGAACAATAAAGACGGAGAACCGTTAAAAATCATAGAAGAGCATCGTCAAGAAAACGATTGGTATAATTGGAAAGATTAATCAATTCCGTTTTAATTAAAATAGTTTCTTTTAACGAAATTCTAATATGAAATTGAGGTTTACAATAGGCAGAAAAATAGGTACCGGTTTCGGTATTCTTATTTTACTTACGCTGGTTGTTTTTATCCTTACACAGGATAACCTTATTCGTGCTCGTAGCATCAACAAACAAATAAACGAATTATATAATCCGTCGGTTGCTCAGCTTGGGGAACTTAAGTTATTGGTTGTTGAATCTAAAATGTACATCATGAAATGGGTGTATTTGGCAACCCTCGATAACAGCCCGGAGAAAACTAGCTTAAGAGAAATAATAAGTAAGAAATATCCAGAAGTAAAGACGCGGATCCAAATCTTATCTGAGGATTGGCATGGTGATCAGCAGAAGAAGATGGAGAATTTGTTTGAGCAGATTGATCAGCTCTTTGAGCTCCATCAAGAAGTGATGAAAGC
This sequence comes from Flavobacteriales bacterium, assembly GCA_013214975.1. Classification (NCBI taxonomy): domain Bacteria; kingdom Pseudomonadati; phylum Bacteroidota; class Flavobacteriia; order Flavobacteriales; species Flavobacteriales bacterium. Next base: position 2,204 of record JABSPR010000372.1, on the reverse strand, counting down.
ACTTAATTCATTTGATGATTATGAAGATCCAATGACGCTGTTTACATATAGTTCGTCTGTAGATGAAGGAGATATAAACACGTTAACACAAGACATTCTTTTTGACTTAGATCATAGTATTCTTCTTCAGAAGAAGAATACAGAAAAAGTGAGTGAAGATATGATTCACTCTTTCGATGTATTAGAAATGTTCGTTCGCTATTTAGGCTTAGCCCTTATAATTGGAGGTGTATTTATTGCCTTCTTTACAATTATTTCGATTGTTAAGCCTATCCAAGAGCTGCGAGCAGTATTGGTCTCTATGGGAAAAGGAATTTGGCCAGATGAGGATATCAAGAAACGTGAGGATGAAATTGGCGAAATGACCGAAGCCCTGAACAATCTAGTTCATGGAATGAAACGAACTACAAAGTTCTCGAGCGAGGTTGGTTCGGGTAATTTTGAATTCCCGTACAAACCACTCAGTGAATACGATACCCTAGGAAAAGCATTGCTGAAGATGAGGGACGATCTATGGGAGAACGAGCGGATTTTGGAGGAAAAGGTACGTCTTAGAACAGAAGAGGTTGTACGTCAGAAAGAAGAGATAGAGATGCAAAGCGAAATCTTGAAAGATCTTTTCAAACAGGTTAACGATAGTATCGATTATGCGAAGAGAATACAAGAAGCAATTCTTCCTAATCAAGATGAGATTAACAACATTTACGAAGAGTCGTTCATCTTATTTAAGCCTAGAGATAAGGTAAGTGGTGACTTCTATTGGTTCGCAGAATTGGGAACTAAATTTGTTTTTGCTGCTGCCGATTGTACCGGGCATGGGGTTCCTGGAGCCTTTATGAGCATGATTTGCGTAACTCTATTAGATCAAGTAGTAGTTCAGAAAGGAATAACGGATCCGGCTAAGGCTTTAGTTGGAGTTGATGAAGGAGTTAAGCACGCATTAAGTAGTCACCAGTCTGGAGAGATGGAAGCAAATGATGGTATGGACGTATCGTTGTGCTGCCTGGATTCTGAAACGAAAATATTGGAGTACAGTGGCGCATACAATCCGTTATGGATTATTCGGGATGGAGAATTGCTCGAAACGAAAGCAAATAAATTTGCGATAGGAGGCTATTACCAAGGACAAAAGAAATTCGATAGAAATGAAATTCAGTTACAATCTGGAGATGCTATTTATATTTTCTCTGATGGATTTGCGGATCAGTTTGGCGGTCCAAAAGGAAAGAAATTTATGACTAAACGATTCAAGCAATTGTTAAAAGATAGTCAGGATTTGTCTATGAAAGGGCAAAGAGAAAAACTAAATACAACGATAGAAGCTTGGAGAACTGAAAACGAAGTTTTAGACCAAGTGGATGATATTTTAGTTCTAGGGTTAAAGGTTCCGTAACCTCCCTGTCATCGAACAATACCAATAATATTTACGTAATTTTACACCACTTACCTGGGGTCGACTGGATTTGACAGCAAGATGAAAGGATAAGTAAGCATGTCGAGCTTTGTGAGTTAATCTCGTTAATCCTAATTCATACGCTTTTAAACGGCGAATCTGACTACGCGCTTGCGGCCTAATCTCTAAGAGATGACGCCTTAGAACAGTACTAGGTACTGATTCCGAGCTGCCTCGCTTAAAGCTTCGTTCAGCAGCTTTAAGCATTTGGTATCATTAAGATGAACTAGCTATCTAACAACGTTTCGGTGTTAGGGTAAAATATTAGGAACTAAGAGGTAAATGGGTAGTGTCTTGCCAGCTTATCTTCGAAAATTAAGTAGATACTAAACATGTAGAAAGTTTATAATTTCCTTGTTTGGACGAGGGTTCGATTCCCTCCGACTCCACCTTCGCCCTCCGAAGCTTTTGCTATAGCAAACGCGTAGGAGGGCTTTTTATTTTTAGCACCTTCGAATGTTCATTTGTGCTAGGGCTCCGGTGGACACGGTCCAGCAACAAGTATTGAGAAACAGCATAGAGCAAGAGGTCCATATTTTATCTAACTTCATTAAAAAATATTTAATAAACTATCTCGTCCTCCGAAGCTTTTGCCATAGCAAACGCGTAGGAGGGCATTCCAATCTCATCTCACATGTGGTATGTATATTTTCTTAAGTGTAACGACGGTCTTATTTATACGGGTTGCACATCTAACATCAACGAAAGACTTCAGCGACATAACAAAGGCCAAGTAAAATTCACTCAATCT
>JABSPR010000371.1 GCA_013214975.1 Flavobacteriales bacterium | reverse complement strand
CCCTCAGCAATACCTTGAGTTCTTTCTCTAACAAACTTAATGCAAGGCTCCATGTTTTTCATCCAGTTCAACGAATCAAAAACTCTGAAAACATCCACACCCGTATTCCAAGATTCTTCTACAAATCTTTCAACCAAGTTATCTGGGTACGCAGAATAGCCAACGCCGTTAGAACCTCTAATAAGCATTTGTAAAAGAACATTTGGCATTCTTTCTCTTAATTCTGCCAATCTTCTCCAAGGATTCTCGTGCAAGAAACGAAGACATACATCGAATGTAGCTCCACCCCACACTTCCATACTAAAGATATTCGGATGATTTCTAGCATACGCTTCAGCGACTGCATTCAAATCGTAAGAACGCATTCTTGTAGCCAATAATGACTGATGGGCATCTCTGAACGTTGTATCTGTATAATGAATCTGTTTATCCTTCTTGATTTTCTCAGCAAACTTCTCTGGTCCTAGCTTAGTAAGTAAGTCCTTCGTTCCTTTTGGAAATGGAGCGTGCTTATCAAAAGAAGGAATAATCGGTTTAATAAATTTCTTTTCTCTATCGATAAATTTAACATCCGAGTTACCATTAACTACAATATGCCCCAGGTATCTAACAATTTTTGTTGCTCTATCTAATTTGTAGTTAAACTTGAATAAACTCTTATCCGAATCAATAAAACCAACATTTACTTTTCCATCTCTAAAAGTTTCATGCGTAACAATATTCTGTAAGAATTGTATGTTGTGCTTAACCCCTCTAATTTGAAATTCCTTAAGGGCTCTTTCCATTTTTCTACAAGCACCGTCTAAAGTTCTTGAATGCGCAGATACCTTAACTAGCATAGAGTCGAAGAAAGGACTGATCTTCACACCTGCATAAAGGCTACCCATATCTAAACGGATACCAAATCCACCCGCACTTCTGTAAGTAATGATAGTTCCATAATCTGGTTTAAAGTTTTCCTTTGGATCTTCAGTAGTAATTCTACATTGCAACGCGAATCCATTTAACTTCAAAGACTTCTGGCTCTTTATTTTAATCTGCTCACTAGACAATTTAAATCCCGCCGCAATAAAAATTTGTGTTTTAATTAAATCAATACCTGTCACCATTTCAGTTACAGTGTGTTCAACTTGAATTCGAGGATTTACTTCAATGAAGTAAATATTATTATCTGGATCAACTAAAAATTCAACTGTACCTACATTATTATACCCAACTGCTTTGGTGATATTAATAGCATGCTTGTACAATTCTTCTTTCACACCATCAGGTAACCCAAAAGCAGGAGCTACTTCAACAACCTTTTGAAACCGCCTTTGAACAGAACAATCTCGTTCGAATAAGTGAACAATATTCCCGTGCCTATCCGCAACAATTTGTATTTCGATATGCTTTGGGTTCTCTACATATTTCTCAATAAACATCGTATCGTCACCAAAAGCATTCTTTGCTTCACGGCGAGCCTCATTGAAATAGTTTTTAATTTCGTCGGCTTTGCGAATAACTCGCATACCTCTTCCTCCACCTCCTGATGCAGCTTTTAGCATAACAGGAAAACCAATTCTTTCTGCTTCCGAAAGTGCAATTTTACTCGAAGTCAATTTCTTTGTACTACTTTGTATGATCGGAACATCCTTTTTGGTTGCAGTTTCTTTTGCGTTGATTTTAT
>JABSPR010000370.1 GCA_013214975.1 Flavobacteriales bacterium | reverse complement strand
TCTATCGGGTAGTCAAGTTTTTTTAAGCCTTCAAAAACAGTTTTCTTATCCCCTACAACAACCAGCACCATTTTATTTGTCTGAATAATTTCTCGCGCCGATTTTAAAATATCATCCTGAGATAAACCTGCAAGAATAACATTCTGTTTATCGATATAATCCGGTGAAAGATTATAGTTCATTATTTGATATATGAAAGATGCTTTCTGACCAGGTGTTTCGTAGCTCAATGCATCCGACTGACCAATAGAGCTTTTCGTGAATTCAAGTTCATCTGCCGAGATGCCATCCTTCTTGTAAAGTTCTAACTCTTTAAATATTTCAACCAACGAACTATCTGTCGCATTCGCCCTTACCGAAGTGGAAACCGTGAATGTTCCCATATACTTAGAACCCGATAGGCGTGATCGCGCTCCATATGTATATCCTTTATCCTCTCTAAGGTTTAGATTAATTCTGCTATTAAAGGCCCCTCCTAAAACGTAGTTCATTACGTACCCTCTAAAATATTCTCCAGTTGGATCATAGGGCATCGTAATCTTACCCAACTTTAATTCTGAATGCGGAGCATCTTCCTTATTCACAAAGTATATTTTTAACTCTTTGTGTTCTTTATGTTCTTCCGTAAAAGTTTTTGGCTCACCTTTTTTCTCCAGTTTGAATAAAAATGTCAATTTAGATTTTACCTCTTTTTCACTAATATCACCAACAACGGTTACTTGAGTCTGTAAAGAAGTCAAGGCAGCATCTCTGTACGCAACGGCATCTTCATGTGTTAATGTTCCGACGGTTGCTGCAGTTCCGCTCGCTGGGATAGACATAATATTACCTTCCTTATGTAATAATTTACGATAAGTATTACTCGCCATTACCCCTGCTTTACTCGCTCCAAATGCAATCATTTCTAATTGCTCTTCCTTAAGTCTTCCAAAATCTACCATATCGAATTTCGAATGAAATAGTAATTCTTCTGCCAGTTCTATCGTTCTATCGATATTCTTTGTGAGGCTTGAAATACTCAGGTTTATAGACTCATTTCCGCCTGAAATACTGACGTTACTACCTAATTTTTCTAATTCTTCACTGAATTTCTCTGCCGTATAATGCTCTGTTGATTCGTTCCAAAGACTAGCGGTTAAATTCGCCAATCCCGACTTTTCTATGGGCTCATAGCGATGACCTGCTTTAAATCGAATTAAAATAGATACGGTCGGTACCTCGGTACTTTCACTTCCTATCAATTCAATTCCGTTACCCATTTCTGCTTTCCAAAACGATGGAACTTTAATTACTGGATTATCTCCTTTAGGTGGTTGATTACTTCTATCGAAATCATCTTTAGCTTTCTTCTGAACTAGGTTTTGATATTCTGAATCGTCCACATCTTTTGTTTTGGCTTCTCTTGGTTCAGAATTGTCTTTACCTGCAACTATATCCTGCTGATCTTTTGGATATACACTTGCTATTATTGCCGGCTTGTTCTTTATATACTTTTCATAAACCCGTTGTACATCTTCCTTTGTTACGGACAGATATCTATCAATCTCAGCCTGTATTAAATTTGGATTACCATAGAAAGTCTCGAACGAGGCCAACCTAGAAACCTTCCCTTTTACACTTTGCATTCCATAAATCATATGCGCTTCTATGCTTGCTTTAAACTTCAAGATATCATCATCCTTCACACCTCTAGTCTCAAATTCTTTAACAGACTCTCGCATCTTCTTTTCTATATCAGCAAGTTTTGCACCTGGATAAGGGAATACTGCTAACTCAAATTTTCCGCTCAATTCCGAACATGGATTTCCAACAGAAGCCTGAACCGCAATCTGCGACTTCACAAAGTTTTTGTAAAAGATGGATGATTTACCTCCTCCCAAAATATCCGAAAGAACATCCAATGGAGCCTCATCTGGGTGTCGGTTAGGCACGGTAGGAAACGACATTTCTATTAAAGGAAAACGGATATTATCTTCATAAGAAAGGTAAATATCCTTTTCTAAAGTAATTGGGGTTTTAGGAAGTGGCTTTACTTCTGGCCCACTCGGGATACTTCCAAAATACTTTTCCGTTAACTTCATTACCTCTTCCGTATCCAAATCACCTCCGACGGTTAATGTGGCATTATTAGGACCATACCATCTCAAGAAAAACTTCTTTAAATCTTCTAGTTCTATTCTATCGATATCATCCATCCAGCCAATTGTTGGCCATGAATAAGGATGTCCGTAAGGATACATCGCTTGAGATACTTTTTCATTTAGACGACCATAAGGCCTATTATCTACATTCTGTCCTCTCTCATTTTTCACCGTTGCTTGCTGAACATCAAAACCTTTTTGAGTAACCGCATCTATAAAGAATCCCATTCTATCCGATTCGAGCCATAGGGCTGTTTCCAAATAATTATTTGGTAGTGTTTCGAAATAATTTGTTCTATCCGAATTGGTGGTACCGTTCATATCTCCACCTGCTTCACTAATAATTTTAATGTGCTCCTCATCTGCAATATGCTCTGACCCTTGAAACATCATATGTTCAAAGAAATGCGCAAATCCAGATTTGGTTACTTGCTCTCGAGCCGAGCCAACATGATAAGTAACATCCACATGAATTAAAGGATCTGAATGATCTTCGTGTACAATTACTGTTAAACCATTGTCGAGTTTGTATTTTGAATAAGGAACCACAATTTCATTGCCCTTCTTTTCTACTTTCTCAATTAATTTATACCCTGCAAATAGGCCGTTTGAAATAAAAATTAAGCCTATGACTTGGAGTAAGATATATTGTCTTTTCATATTAGAATTCTGGTTTAGTTACAAATCTAAAAAATTGAACCAACCATCATACCAAATAAGCAGAAAACCCCATGTAATTCGTACATTTGTTGTCACAATAAACACAAAATATTATGTATCCAGAAGAATTAGTACTACCGATGAAAGCAGAATTAACTTCTGCAGGTTTTGAAGATTTAACTACTGCTGAACAAGTAGCTAGTGCAATAAATGATACAGAAGGAACAGTTCTTGTTATAGTAAATTCTGTTTGCGGATGTGCTGCAGGAAATGCTCGTCCGGCTGCAAAGCTTGCTGTAGCAAATGGAAAAAGACCAGATAAAATCACAACAGTATTTGCTGGATTCGATGTTGAAGCGGTTCAAGAAGCTAGAAAATTCATGCTTCCTTATCCTCCGTCATCTCCATCAATGGGATTATTTAAAGGTGGCAAATTGGTTCACATGATTGAAAGACATCATATTGAAGGAGCAACTGCCGAAATACTTTCTGAGAATTTAATTGGCGCTTTTAACGAGCACTGTTAAACGATCTACAGCATTTGAAAAGCCATCACCGCATATGCTGTGATGGCTTTTTTAGTTCTAAACTCTACTAATTACTCGATTTTGTACTTTTGAATTATGTCTAGAATACTTACCGGAATACAAAGCACTGGCGTCCCTCATTTAGGAAACATACTTGGAGCAATAATGCCAGCCATCGAGTTATCGAAAGATCCAAAAAACGACTGTTTGTTCTTTATTGCGGATCTTCATGCTTTAACAACAGTTAAAGATCCTGAACTTATTAGACATAATAATTATGCGGTAGCGGCATCTTGGTTAGCCTTCGGATTTGATACCGAAAAAAATATTTTTTACCGTCAGTCGGATGTAGCTGAAGTATGTGAGCTTCAATGGTATTTAAACTGCCTTACGCCTTATCCAATGCTCGCGAATGCGCACTCGTTCAAAGACAAATCCGAAAAACTTTCTGACGTTAATGCAGGTTTATTTACCTACCCTGTTTTAATGTCAGCTGATATTCTTTTGTACGACGCAGAAATAATTCCGGTGGGAAAAGACCAAGAACAACACCTCGAAATGACTCGTGATATAGCAGGTAGTTTCAACCATAAATTCGGAGATACTTTAGTTATTCCAGAGGCGAAATTCCATAAAGAAACAATGTATGTTCCTGGAACGGATGGTGGAAAGATGAGCAAGTCTTACAATAACTTCATCGATATTTTCTTATCAGATAAAAAATTGCGAAAGCAAATTATGGGCATCGTAACCGATAGTAAAGGGGTAGACGATGCGAAAGATCCCGAAACATGCAATGTATTCGGTTTGTATAAAATATTAGCTAGCCCAGAGCAAATTGTAGCAATGCGAGATAAATACACGCAAAGTAATGCAGGTTACGGATATGGCCATGCAAAACAAGAGCTGTTTGAATTGATAGTTGCTAAGTTCGAAAAGGAACGTATCAAGTTTAACGAACTAATGGAAGACAAAGCCCTCTTGGATAGTGAACTCAAAAAAGGTGCTGTTAAAGCTCGTGTTATTGCTATTGAAGTTCTTCGAAGGGTAAGATCTAAGATGGGGTTTAACTAATTAATCTTCTCTAAAGTAATTAGAGGACTATTGTCTATAACTAGATATCGCTAATACTTCTGAAGCAAAAAAAAGGGGATCCTATTGGAATCCCCTTTTACTTTTATGGTTAAACTTATTAAAGCCTAATTACACTAACAGTTCTTACATCTTCACCACTCATGTAAACAACTTTGTATAATCCGGAAGCCATATCACTCATATCAATAACTTCTATCGTCCGAGGATTATTTATAGTTAACATTAATGTTCCAGTAATGCTATAGATAAACATTACTCCACTAGGTGAGCTTATGTCTGTTTTAATTGTAACTAAATCATAAGTCGGATTAGGGTATGCGCTCATTACACCCTCTTCTATTGCTGCTGTAGTTTTGGTTTTCTCTGTCGCATCAATTGATTTTACAAATCCACCTAACGAACATTCGTTTCCATTTTTATCTACAAAGCTAACTAGAGTAAAGCTGCCTAACATTTCACCAATAACCAATGGCTCCTTACAGGACGTATTAATCGCTGTAGACCCAAAACCATCGTTAATAATTAGATCTTTCGGCAGCCCTTTCTTGCCTTTACCCTCAATAGTATATGTACCATCCTCATTATCGACTATTGTACCACCATTAGTAGTCACATTTTCAAAAGGACCATTAATATGCGAAACCACCAATTCAGCCAATCCCATTACACAATCACAAGTTTCATCTACCGGAATATCAATGTACTCACCTGGACAACTATTACCCGATTTATCGATGTAACTAACCACAGTAAACTCACCAAACATAGAGCCTGGGTTTACTGGTTTAGAGCAATCAGTAGTTAATGCACTTTCAACCCCATTTAACCCAATCAGCTTTATTTTCTTATCTAGTTTTCCGCCCTTACCAGAGATATTAGTTATGGTGTAGGTTGAGTTTTCATTGTCTACTATATCCCCCTTATCAATAGTAATATTGTGACCCGAACCATAATTGTATCTAAGTACTAGTTCTACAAGACCTTTTTTACACCCACAATCATTTGCTGGCTCACATTGCCCTAAGGACATATCTTTATCCTCTAGATTATCCTCTGCATCTTTCCACTTAACACATTCTACATCTGGGTCACCCATTCCTCCTGAGTTGCAAAACAACACACCACTAGGCTGACCAAAGCAAGCACCTTCTACCCAGCCTGCGTTTAGCCTTTTATCAAGATCTTTCGCTTTAACACATTTAGTTTCCCAAACAACCTGATCTGGTGCGCCACCCATTCCCTTAATATTCTTTTCGCTACACATCTCCGCTTCTCCATCTTTACACGTACTACAAGCGTATACAGGACAGCTAAGGATATTGTAGTCACCTTTTAACAAAGTAACAGTGGTCTCACACGTACTTGAATTATCGTAGATATCCGTTACTGTTAGAGTAATATCATGCATACCAAAATCTGGGCAGTGATAATCTGTTTGAGAAGCTCCAATGTATGCTATTGCACAGTTATCTGTACTTCCGCCATCTATATCATCAGCAATTATACTAGCGCTTCCTGTAGAATCAACTGTGATTACAACTGGTTTACATATCGCAGTCGGATTCTCCGTATCTAGCACTGTAATATTGAATGAACACACGTCCGTATTTCCTGATGGATCTGTTGCTGTAACAGTTACAGTTGTTAGCCCTACAGGATAATAATCTCCACTTAAATGTGTGTAAGTCAATATTGAGCTGCAATTATCTGTTGATGTCGCAACATATGTTACAACTGCACCACAGAATGATGAATCATTTTCAACTATGATATCCTGGCTACAAACAACAACTGGTGCAGTTACATCTTGAACTGTTACTATTGCCGTTTCCGTTGATACGTTACCATTGTTATCTGTTACTGTCAATGTAACTGTATTGTCGCCAACATTTGAACAATCGAAAGCGTTGTTAGCTTCTAAGCTTGCAATACCACATACATCATTAGATCCATTATCAATGTCAGAAGCAGTAATACTTGCTTGACCGTTAGCGTCTAATTGAACTGTGATGTTGTTTGCTAGTGCAACCGGGGCAACGTTATCTTCAACAGTGATTACAGCAGTTGTTGTCGAAACATTACCGTTGTTATCCGTTACTGTT
>JABSPR010000369.1 GCA_013214975.1 Flavobacteriales bacterium | reverse complement strand
TAGAAGCTGCAGTCTTTATGGTACCAGAAGTAGTGTGTTATAAAGGGAATTCGGTTTCATTCCACATAGCGAAATGGCTAATAAAGGTGAAGTATATATGTTTAGTAAATTTGATTTTAGACAGGCCTGCGGTAAAAGAGTTGATTCAAAATGATTTTAATGAGAATAGCTTGAAAGAAGAACTAGGTAAATTATTGAACGATAAAGATGCCCGAACATCTGTGTTGAAAGATTATAATGATTTGAAAAGTAATTTATCCCAAAGTGGAGCGAGTTCTCGGGTAGCGAGTAGTATCGTAGAATATATTTTGGAAGGCGAATGAGTAGGAGTTTTACGGCCTTAGTTATTTCGTTATTGTTTTTGCCAAGCCTTTTGATTTCTTCAGAAGTAACCATTGGCTTGTTCAATAAAGAGAATATTCAATCAGTCTTAATCTCTCATTCTAAAGGAGACTATTTTTTAATAGCAGACGGAGATACATTAACTCCATTGGCCGATGACGCCATTTTTGAAATTAAGTCGCTAGATACCTTATTGCATATTAAGGGGTTTGAAAAAGAATACGGCATTTTTAAAACGATTCAGTTTGTAACCAGCGATAAGGCAAATAACCTAAGAATAAAATGCACCTCACCAGAAAAGAAAATCAAACAGTTTGATGGTAATTTCAGAATAGGCAATTCGGAAAACGGACTTGTTATTATTAATGAAATTGACCTTGACAGATACGTGTCTAACGTTGTAGAATGGGAAAGTGGAAGGCAAAGGACTTTAGAGTATTACAAAGTACAAGCTATAATATGTAGAACATACGCACTTGGGAATATTCGTAAGCACGCAAAGGATGGTTATGAATTATGCGATAAGGTGCATTGCCAGGTATACAAGGGGCAGAGTAAAGGAGATGCTAAAATTATTCAAGGTACCATTGCAACTAGGGATTTAGTTTTAGTAGATGAGAATGTTGAACTCATTCTAGCAACGTTCCATTCTAATTGCGGTGGACAAACAATGAATTCAGAAGATGTTTGGGGAGGGCACCGATCTTATTTACGCTCGGTAGTAGATACATTTTGTCTTCACGAACATAACGCTGTTTGGGAAAAACATGTTGATTTTAGCGATTGGAAAGAGTATGTGGCAGCTAATAAAGTTGATAATAATGAAGTGCTTGGTTTTTCTCAGGTTGATCGAAAGAAATATTTTAATTCAGACGACTCGTTACCATTAACTAATGTTCGAAGAGACTGGAAATTAAAGTCAACGTTTTTTAATGTGTCGGAAGGAAAAGAAGATGTAGTTATAAAGGGTAGAGGGTATGGTCATGGTGTTGGACTTTGCCAAGAAGGAGCTATTCATATGGCCGAAATAGGCTTTTCTTTTAAAAGAATTCTTGAATTCTATTACAATGAAATAAGATTGGTAAGCCTTAACTCACTGGGTTTCTTTAAAGAAGAGTAATCAGAATGATATTGCTGAAAACTTGTTGAAAACCTGACCTTTCTAATAAGGAGTCAACAAGTCAAATGATATACTTTTAAGCTAATTATAGCTCATATGAAAAGATATATATACCTCTCGGTTCTACTTGTTGCAAGTGCGGCGTTTTCTTGTATTGCACAGGACGATTTAGAGCTCTCTGATGAGGAACAACAATTTAGAGATTCTATTGCAAATGTAAATTTGCAAAGTAAAGTAAGTGCCGAAGCGATGAAAGCTTATAACAGTGGTAATGCACGTTATAAGGCAAAAAGCTATAAAGAAGCAATAGTATTTTACGATAAATCGATAAAGTCCAATTCGCATTTCGCAGATTCTTATTTCAATAGAGGCATGTGTCACTTTGAATTAAAAGAGTATGCACCGGCAAGCAGAGATTTTACGAAAGTTGTAAGTATGAAAAAGGATTTTACTGCTGCTCGTATGAAAAAAGGAGAGTGTCAAGTGAAATTAGGTTCATATAGCGCTGCAGAATCGGAATTTGAGGCAGTCTTAAAATTAGAACCAGAAAATTCTGTGGCGTCATATAATATGGGCACAATTAAATTCATGCTGAAAGAATATGAATTGGCCATTGCGCATTTTAAAAGAGCCGTATCTGCGAAACCCGACTATGCAGAAGCATATAACGATATGGGGAGTTGTAAACGCCAATTAATGAAGTACAGCGCAGCTTTAGTTGATTATAATAAAGCGGTAAGTATAAACGGGGAATTAGCATTCATCCATAACAACATCGGAAGTACTAAGAAGAAGTTAAAGGATTTGGATGGTGCCTTAATTGCGTACGATAAAGCAATTGCGGTTGATAGCAAGTTTTACATGGCCTGGAATAACCGAGGTAGTATTCTGTTTGATAAAGGGAATTACAATGAAGCTCGAAATAACTTTAGTAAAGCAATTGAATTGAATCCAAACTACGCTTTATCTTATAACAACAGAGCTGCTATCTTAATCATTGAAGAAAAATTCAAGGAAGCCGTAGCCGATTTGGATAAGTCGATTAAAATGGATGCGTCTAACGCGAAGTCATATCTAAATAGAGGAATTGCAAAGGAGATGCTAAGAGATCCTGCTGGGGCATGCGCCGACTGGCAGAAAGCAAAAGACATGGGGTTATCGAGAGGTAAATATTATTTGATGAATGATTGCCAATAGAATGAAGTATATATCAATTTTATTATTTGTTGTAGCGTTTACAAATGCTATAGGACAAAATGTTGAATTTAAAGCTGCGAACTTTAAAGACAATAAAGAAGGACTAAAAACAGCTACCGATGCAATAAAGCTAGGAGACGAATTCTTGGAATTAGGAAATGAAGCAGTGGCTCTAGTTAAAAATCCAGGGGATAAATTTAGAAGAGCATTAGCAAGCTATGAGATTGCTCAAAAATTTAATCCGGATAACGACATGCTTAACCTTAAAATTGGTAATGCATATTTATATACCACGGATAAAATTAAGGCAGTAAAATATCTAAAAAGAGCAGGGGAGTTAAATACTAATATGGATCCTGATTATCATTTTTATTTAGGTCAAGCATTGGCTTTAGAAGGAGATTATGATAAAGCTTTAGATGAATTCAAAATATTCAAAGCGACTGGTAAATCTAAATTTGTAGAGCAGTTGAAAAAACTGACTTCTAAGTATGTAAAGCAATGTAAATACGCAATGGAAGCTGTAAAACATCCTGAGCGTGTTTGGGTAGATAATGTGCCAAGCATCAATACGGAATGGGATGAAGAAGGTCCTTGTATTTCTGTGGATGGGGAAACAATGCTTTTTAACTCAAATAGGAAAAATGGTCATCAGCCTAATGATATCGCTCAATATGACATGGATATCTATACTACTGAGCTGACTAGTCATAAATGGAGTAAAGCCAAAAATATCGGAGCACCATTAAATACGGAAGAAAGTGAAGGTATTGGTGGATTAGCATATGATGGCCAAAGAATGTTGGTGCATAAAATTGTGAATGGTAACTACGATGTTTATGAAAGTGAACTGGAAGGAGTTAAATGGACAGCTAGTAAAGTGAAAATGGCGAAGAACGTTAATAATGAAAAAGATCAATATAACGCCTGTTATGAGCCTAACGACATTAAAGTGTATTACACGCAGCCGGGATCTAAAGGCGGTAACGATATCTACTTTAGTGGTGTAATGCTTAAAGAAACAGAGTCATATACTGCGAGTAGAACCATTCCTTGGGGAAAAGGTGCAAATGTTGTAAACGTAAATACCAAGTACGATGAGAAGTCTGTATATATACATCCAGATGGGGAAACAATGTATTTCAGTTCTCAAGGACATAACTCTATAGGTGGTTACGATATTTTTATGTCTAAAATGGAATTAGGGCAATGGAAGCTT
>JABSPR010000368.1 GCA_013214975.1 Flavobacteriales bacterium | reverse complement strand
ATTAAGAGAACCGACAATTCAGTCCGGACCATGTTATGTAAATTGGGTGTTGTTAATTGGGGTGGAGACAAACAAATAACCGGTGCTGGATTAAAATTTGATCCAGAAGCTAAAAGATTATTACCAGTTTTTGATGTTAATAAAAGAGCATATAGAATGGTAAATCTGGATACGATAATGGAACTTCGCTTCGGGGGTAAAACCTACAAATTTAAATAATTTTATCATTACTTCTCCGTAATGTTATTGGAACCACATTGTGGTTTCCTTTCTGGTGGGGGAGGCGAAGGAAATCGAGCCTGACCCTCCCCTTAAGTTTTTTGAAATTGAGTAGCTAGCCGCGTTTCCTTATTTGGTCTTATGATGATTCACATTTCAGGCCGGCAGCTGCTCACACACATTAGAGTGGTGGAACAGGAAGATATTCCAAACCATTGATTAATGATAACGGAGTTATTCGTAACTTATGAAAACACTCTTCTAATTTTAAGTGGGCTAAGTGATAAAACTAAATAACGAGTGAATTTATAAATTATCGGGGACTTAGCCCGCTTATTTCATCTATTTATTAGCATGTTAAAGGAGGACTTAACATGCATAATGACGATGAAGGGTTTTTTGAAAAAAAAGATAATTTATTCGTTACAATTAGAACTATTATGTTTATTGTTTTTGGGCTAATATTACTTGCAGAGATAATTAAAAATTAGTTAAAAGTTTCTTACAAGTATTTAAATTAACATAGTATAGTTATTTGACAATTAGAGACTACTGGTGATTACTCATCGATGTCTCCTTTGAGGGAGGAAGCCAATTCATTTTAGCATTCCTCCCAATATTTAGCGGAGTGGAGCAGTGGTAGCTTGTTAGGCTCATAACCTAAAGGTCGGGGGTTCGAGTCCCTCCTCCGCAACGATAGGATCAATAAAGGTTTCCTTCTTTCCCTTGATCCGGTTCCAGGTCTGAAATAGTTTCACCTCCTTTAAAATTTCAGACCTGCTAGAATTACAACGCTTGGGGTGATTGCCAAGCTTATATAAAAGACACGGTCGTTAAGTATTCCTTTCAGCCGTGTCTTTTTTTATGCCCATGCAACGTGCCGTAAAGCCCGAGTACATGTACTCCAAATAGGTGTCATCTTTTGTGCTGCAGCTCTTAGGGCGAAAAGATGACAGTTATAAAATACCGGTTGGCCTGCATTATAAAACACCGGTAATTTACGATAGTGAATAACATAACAATGATGTTATGATAAAAATAAAGGAGGATATTCACATGGGACGAAAAGCAAACCCAACAAAGCTATTACCAAGGGTAGTTAGCTCAATTAGGAACAGTGGTTGCAATGTTGTTCTGGGAAATAATGAAATAGTTGATATTTCTAAAATGCCTAAGAACAATTTCACGGTATCAGCATCTAAACGTAGATACTTTTACCCTGTAACCCAGAATTGGGTAACCTATCAACGGGCGCGTGGCTTGTTAAACAAGAAAGGTATCGATCTTTTTAAACTCCCGGAGAATCAAGTTCCGGAAGCTAAGAAGGTAGCTAAGATAGCTGCCTGATAAATTTCGATCCGACGAAATGAGAGCCCCGGTGATTACTGGGGTTTTTGTTACCCATTCAGACCAGTTAGTCTGTATTTTTGCATCCATGGATGATCAAAGTTGATTAAAAATATAAGTTGATCTGTTGCCGGTTTTGTTTGTAAATTACTATAGTTAAATAAAATCAAATGAAGGGAATAGAATGCAAACATATAATTTTACTTTTAATGCAGGTGACGGTGATTGGGGTTGGAATTCAGTACTGGCACTTGATATAACGAGTGCAATTAAAAAAGCTACTGGATGGGTCAAATTAAACTTTCCGGCAGGTAAGTTAGATGTTGGT
>JABSPR010000367.1 GCA_013214975.1 Flavobacteriales bacterium | reverse complement strand
TAAACATTGACTTCCTTACTTATTTCGATCACAAAGATGTGAGGAGAAGAATGAAAATCTATACCACATTTGGAAACAAACACTACGACGGTGTTCATTGGTATCCACGAATATCCGTGTACGACAGAAAATTTGGCTGGACTACCGACCAGCATCTTGGGCATGAGTTTTATGGCGATTTTGGAACATTTGATGTAGAACTGGATCTCCCATACAATTATATAGTCGGAGCTACAGGGAATCTAACAAACCGTTCGGAAGTCCTTCCCGACTCGTTACGTAAGAAGCTAGATCTTAAAAACTTTGCAGATAAAGAGTGGGAATCCGAACCGTCAGAAATAATTCCACACGATGCTACGAAAAGAAAAACATGGATATACCATGCCGAAAACGTGCATGACTTCGCTTTTACTGCAGATCCTTCTTACCGAATTGGTGAAGCTAAATGGAACGATATAACATGCTACTCTCTCGTTCAAGAACAACATGCTTCAAAATGGCAAAATGCGGCTGAATACAGCGCAAAGGTGATTGATGTGTTTTCAACTGATATTGGAATGTATACCTACCACAAAATGATTGTGGCAGATGCCAACGACGGAATGGAATACCCAATGCTAACACTCGACAAAGGTCAGGATCCAGGCCATAGAGGCTTGCTCGTTCACGAAATCGGACATAATTGGTTCTATGGTCAAGTAGGTAGTAATGAAACGTACAGGGCTTCTTTGGACGAAGGGTTTACTCAGTATTTAACGGTGTTAGGTTTGGAAGCAATTGATGGAGATACGTTACAGCGGAATGAAAATGAATCTCGTTATATCGAAATGTACCAAAAACCAATTCTAGCAAGAGAGATAAGAGTAAATATTCCTCTTATGCGCTTTGGTATAAGAGATAAATTATCCAGACTAAACGTGCACTCAGACGACTTCCATGGAAAAATAAAATTTGGTGGAGGCTATGGACAAGTATATTACAAAACAGCTGCAATGCTATACAATCTTGAGTATGTATTGGGAGATGAGCTTTTCGAGAAAGCAATTAAAAGCTATTTCGATACATGGAAAATTGCTCACCCCTATTTTATTGATTTCCGAACATCTGTTATAAACTATACCAAAGTCGATCTAAATTGGTTTTTCGACCAATGGATAGAAACAACTAAAACCATTGACTACAGGGTATCTAAAGTAAAAAAAGGAAAGAATAATCAATTTGAAATATCCTTTGAGAGAAAAGGAAGCCTACACATGCCTCTTGACTTTTCAGTAGTAGACAAAGCAGGTAACATTCTTGACTTTCACATTCCAAACACTTGGTTCGAAAAGGAAACTAAAGCTACCATACTACCTAAATGGTTTGGATGGGATAATCTTAATCCAACTTACACTACTACTCTTGAAATCCCAGGTGGCATAGAAGATGTGATCATCGACCCTTCTCATAGGCTCTTTGATGTGAACATGATGGATAATACAAAGAAACCGAAACACACATTTAACTTCGACTATCAAATAGCTAACTACCCAGATAGAATGTCATTCGAGCATTATATTCGTCCGGACCTATGGTACAACGGATTTGATGGCGTAAAATTTGGAGCACATTCAAGAGGGTCCTATTTTAAATACAAACACGTATACGATTTGGGCCTATGGTATAACATCGGTGTATTACAACAAGCGGAAGTCATAAATGCAAATCCAAATTCTCATAACAAGTTTTCTTACCGATTTAAATACCATACGGGGCTTGACAAATGCAGCCCTAACCTCTCCTACAGCATGGGCGCGCTGTACCTCGATGGGCTTAGAAGTTATAATGTGAAATTGACAAAAAAAGACCGAGACAAAAAGAATATTTATTCGTTGAGTTTTAAATCGATGGAAAGAAAGAATATCTCCGACCTTCAATATTTGCTCTATTCGAACGAATGGGAAGCAAACAAATTAAATAATACCTTAAACCTCAAGTACGAGCATAAGTACAGTTACAAAAGAGGAAAAGGGCATATCGTAGCACTTCTTAAAACATCCACAATTTTAAGTGATTACAACTACAGTAATTTATCTCTAACATCAACCAACAAAGGGAATCTAGGCAAACTAGAGATTAACACTAGACTATTTGCACAATATGGAACTGGTAACAATATTGCTAATGAATCGTCTTTATTTTTAGCAGGAGGAAACCCGGAAAGCATGATGGATAATAAATACATGCGCTCAACGGGCTTTATTAATAACGATTGGTTAGGTTATGGAACAACTACGAATCATTTACAATATGGAGGTGGTTTGAACTTAAGGGGCTATGCCGGATACGTTGTTCCCGATTACAAAAAAAATGGAGATGTTGGATTTGCCTATAAAGGAAATACTGGAGCTGCATTCAATATTGAAGTTGATTTTGATAAGCTCATCAAACTAAAACCAAAGAAACTTTCAAAATACATCCATTTAGATGCTTACTTTTTTGCCGATATGGGTGTTATGTCGTTCGTAACAGATGGTTCTTCCATCGACCTATCTAATGTTCGGATTGATGCCGGGAATGGATTCTTGCTTACCATTAAACGTTGGGGAGGATTGGAAATGGCCAAACCATTAACAGTGCGACTAGACCTACCCTATTTCCTAAATCGGATTCCAGAAGCCGATGCCAATAATTCTTACTTTAATAATAGATGGGTAGTTGGAGTTAATCGGTCGTTTTAAGAACTACAGTTTAATATTCAACTTCGCAAAAGCATCTTTTATCGACGAATTTATATCATCAGAGATACGGAGAAACCAAATCAGAGAAACAATTACTATTGATGCTAACCCTCCCCTAATAATGACATCAAAGATTATTTGATACATCTCGTTATCCAAAAAACCTCCCAAAGTTGGAATATATGGGATTGTAAATATTGGCAAAGCAATAACTCCAATAGCCTTTATCGTGTTGATAGAGAATGGGTGAATTCTAAATTTCACGTAGATGTAAATCATCTTAATTGCATTAATCAATACTATAGTAATTAGAGTTGCATACGCTGCACCATCCATTCCATATGAAGGAATGAGTACATAATTAGTCCCTATTGCCAGAACAATTAATCCGATAGAAGCATATGTATCGAACTGGTAAAATTTAGACAGTATAATCATCAAGCCATTCGCTCCAGTTAAAGAATCCAGTAGTTTACACATCGCAATAGTTAACAATATTGTTTTCCCTCCGGCGTACTCATCGCTCAATATGGAGTAGAAATTATCGGCATTAAGCCAGGTAATATTGAATATAATCCCACAAAGCAAAAACAGATTAATTGAAGTTTTACTATAGATATCAGCTATTAAATCCCAATCTTTTTTTCTCATTGCAGTGGCAATTATAGGATATACTATTCGATAGATAGAACTAGCGGGTACGTATGTCATTCCTCCTAAAACAAATCCAATGGTATATACACCTACAGTATCTAAACCCAGCATAAAGACCAACATTATCTTGTCTATTCTGTTTACCCATGAATTGGCGGCACCACTTATAACCGAGAACACGCCATATTTAGCCATCATCCTTAAAGCCCTCCCCCTGTACGGGAAGGAAAGTGTTAAGGACATCTCATTTAGATAAATTAGGTAACCAAATAAGATTAACATATTCAAACCGTAGATAGCGACAAATAACACCCAGAACTCGTCGAATCCGATATAACCAAAATGATATAGGATAATTTCAACAAAGAATAAAAGCTTGGTTAAGGCCGATTTCAAAAAATGAGATAAAACAGTTTTGTGTAACGAGAACAAATACGATTCGAAGAACCCGATGTAGAGCGAAAAGAAAGCTAGCGGGAATATTAAATACACATGGTCGAACAATAAGCTCAACTCACTGCCATACATCTGAACAAGAGGCTTCTCGAGCAAATAGAATATCGCAGAGAACACGACATAACCACCTAAACCAACTAATAACGAAAAAGATAAAAATGAGTTCTTCTCCCCGTTTTTGGCCTTGAAGTACG
>JABSPR010000366.1 GCA_013214975.1 Flavobacteriales bacterium | reverse complement strand
TAGAGATTTATCAGATATCCGCCCGGTCGTAATTGAATTAAAGAAAGGGAAACTACGGCGAGAAGACCTTGCACAAATTTTAGAATATAAAGCTCTTATCGTTTCTATGCAGGATAGCGAATTGACCAAATGGAAGAATGAATTTGGAATAAATTATCACGCACCTAAACTAATGTTAATATGTTCTGAAATATCTGATGAACTTAAGTTGTCGGCAAACTTAGCAGGTGTAGAGGTAAAGACTTTTAAAGGAGTAGAAAAAGCAGTAGTTAATTTTGATGGTATTGATGAGATTAAAACCAAATTAGAAGAATGGAATGATTTTATAAAATCAGGAAACCGGACGTTACCAGGAAGAGCCGAATGGGTGGAACAAATTATTGATATGCTCCATGAAACATTCGATTCAATGTCGGATTTGCATGACTTGGAAACAATAGACGAACAACCTTCAGTAGACGACCGTTTCTTTTGTGTCGCACAATCACATCCTTTTATTAATATTCCTATTTACTATAATGATGTTCATTTCATGGGATTAATTGAGTACGACGAAGAAGCGAATATTCCGTTTTCATCTGAGTACTTCTATTGTGAAATTTCATTCCTCTACCAAATGGATGAAGAGCTTTTAGACGATAAAAGTTCAGAAGTATTGGAAATAGTGGAACGGAACGAATATTCCCTTTTGGAATCAGATGGTTACTTCTCTGTTATAAAGATTAAAAGAGAAATTTTAGAAGATAAGAAGATTTTCAAAAAACACATCTCGCAATTAATAAAAACTTGTATTGAGATTAAAGAGTTACATGATGAATGACCCTAATTATTGATAGGGGCTTACATTAACTCTTTCTACCTTTTATTTCTACCTGAGTTAGAGTTTCGATCACCTCTGTTCTTTTTTCGGTTAGCAAAGAATTCTTGTTTCTTTCTGTTTTTTTCCTTTTCCGCTGCCTTCTTTTCCTGAGCGTTCATTGGTCTGTCGGTTTGAGGAAATGGATTGTCGGTAACGATTTCAATTTTTTTCTTGATGAGCTTTTCGATATCTCTTAGATATTCATTCTCTTCAGGTTCACAAATAGAAATTGCAACGCCTTCCGCACCGGCACGTCCAGATCGTCCTATTCTATGCACGTAAGTTTCAGACTCGTTCGGGATATCGTAGTTGATCACGTAACGCAGCTTGTCGATGTCTATACCTCGAGCTGCAATATCTGTCGCAACCAAAACTCTAATACTTCCTTCTTTAAATCCTTTAAGGGCTCTTTGACGCTGGTTTTGCGATTTGTCGCCGTGTATAGCAGCGCATTCAATCTTTTTCTGTTGAAGCTTCTTCACAATTCGATCTGCCCCATGTTTCGTTCTTGAGAATAAAAGTACTTGCTTAAGTTCTGGGTTTTTAAGGATGTGGAGTAATAAATTTGGCTTGAGGTCTCTGTTAGTTTTGTAAATAAACTGCTGAATAGTTTCTGCAGTAGAAGACACTGGATTCACTGCTACCTTCTTTGGGTTATTCAAGATTTGTTGAGATAAACCTAAAATGCTATCGGGCATTGTTGCAGAGAAAAATAACGATTGTCTTTTTCGAGGAAGCTTAGCTATAATTTTTTTAATGTCGTGGATAAAGCCCATATCAAGCATTCTATCTGCTTCATCCAATACAAAATACTTCACATTATCTAATGAGATATACCCTTGATTCATCAAATCTAACAGCCGACCAGGAGTGGCTACTAACACGTCTACACCATTTCTTAGAATATTTGTTTGCGACGCTTGGTTTACGCCACCAAAAATAACTGTGTTTCTAATGCTGGTGTACTTCGCGTAGTCTCTAAAATTTTCTCCAATTTGAACTGC
>JABSPR010000365.1 GCA_013214975.1 Flavobacteriales bacterium | reverse complement strand
GATATTATCAAATGATTTTTCGTCAATTACTGCGTTGATGAAGTTTGAAGTGTCTTCTGGAGAACCCATTTTAAATGAATTCACTTGTTCAACGATGATTGATTTAACTTCGTCCCAAATGTTATTTGGTACGTATGCTCTCGAAGAAGCAGAACATTTTTGACCTTGGAATTCGAAAGATCCTCTCGTAATTGCCGTAGCAACTTGAGCAGGATCAGACGATTTGTGAACCATGATGAAATCTTTGCCACCCGTTTCACCAACGACTCTTGGGTAGCTCTTATAGTTTCCAATGTTGTTTCCAATTTCTTGCCATAAGTGTCTAAACACTCCAGTAGACCCTGTGAAATGCAATCCTGCGAAATCTCTATGTTTAAATACAACATCACCAGCAACTGGTCCATCAACTGAAATCAAATTGATTACACCATCTGGTAAACCAGCAGCTTTAAACAATTCCATAATTACTTGAGCAGAATACATTTGAGATTCAGCTGGCTTCCATACAATTGTGTTTCCCATCATTGCTGGAGCAGCACATAGGTTTGCACAAATAGAAGTAAAGTTGAATGGAGTAATAGCAAATACAAATCCTTCTAAAGGACGGTATTCTAATCTGTTCCACATTCCTGGTAATGAATCCGGTTGTTCACTATAGATTTGAGTAATATATTGAACGTTGAATTTGAAAAAGTCAATTAATTCACATGCCGCATCAATTTCTGCTTGAAATACATTTTTAGATTGTGCCAACATAGTTGAAGCATTCATTCTATCTCTGAATGGTCCAGCCAACAAATCAGCAGCCTTTAAAAAGATAGCAGCACGATGTTCCCATGGAAGGTTTGCCCATTCCTCTTTCGCAGCCATTGCAGCATCAATTGCGTCATTTACGTGAGATGCATCGCCATAATTAAAATGACCCAATACCTTTCCATG
Source organism: Flavobacteriales bacterium (assembly GCA_013214975.1). Taxonomy (NCBI): domain Bacteria; kingdom Pseudomonadati; phylum Bacteroidota; class Flavobacteriia; order Flavobacteriales; species Flavobacteriales bacterium. The sequence goes on along the minus strand of JABSPR010000365.1, from coordinate 594 downwards.
TTCATGCGGAGGAGTCATCGGCATTTTATTATCTGTACGAACTTCTTTACCACCAATATACATAGGTACATCGATAGGGTCTTGATTGTACATTCTTTTGTACGTATCAATTAAGTTTGTATGTTCTGAAGATCCTGGTGCATAAGCCCTAACAGGCTCGTTTACTGCTTCAGGAACTTTATTTAGTGCGTTTGACATATTTATTTATTTTGTTGCAAAAGTAACGATTGTTGTTTATCCTTGCAATGTCTTTTTTGACCGGAACCACTATGAGGAATTTTCGAATTTATTCGCTGATACTTTTTACGCAATTTTTTATTTCGCAAAATTCTCGTGCTCAAATAAGTTATTCAGAATTTTTAAACGAAGATGATATTCGTCATAAGGCTGAACTAGGCTTAGAATTGTGGAATAATTACCTCAGATCGGATTTGGATTCAGTTAAAGTTATTGCAATTGAACTATTAATGGATGCTTCCGAAAAGGAGGACGAATTTGCAAGAGCGATTGGAACTAGAATTCTAGGGAGTCATTTGTTTCGATCGGGTAACATTGATCAAGGAATTGAATACTTGATTTCATCTATAGGATATT
>JABSPR010000364.1 GCA_013214975.1 Flavobacteriales bacterium | reverse complement strand
CGTCAGCTTGAGGGGCTGGTGACCTTATGGTTGTGCTGGTTCGAGTCCAGTCTTGGGCACTAAAAAAACTTTTTTTCCAGAGTGATTAAAAACATGAAAACAAATTCCAGTTTCATAAAATTAACATTGATTTTTTCGATAGTCGGAATATTCATTCCAGAGCATACCGAATACATCCTTTTGAAATCTCAAAGAGTTCTGGATTTACTGGGACTTGAATTTTCCATTGCTTGGATTACTTTGTGGACACTGACTAGTTTTACTGGGCTGATTCTTCCATTTATATTTTACTATCACATTTCAAGCCTACCTAAAGAGAAACACAAATGGTTAATAATCAAACTGACATTATTCAATCTAATTGAGTACATACTTCTTCAATCTAGTTTGACTCCTCTATTCACAGATGTACATACTATTATCTTTAACTATGATGTGCGAAATGGAATGGAAAGCATATATACCGCTTGGCTTGCATTACCTATTTTGGTATTAATCAGTACATTTTTCAATCAAAAACTAGAGGGATTAAAATCGCACTTTAAAATACCAAAAGGAGTATATTTTTTCATCGGTCTTCTAATCCTTTTTCACCTCTTTACAGCATACACTAAATATGATACAAATGGTTATAATCAATTGAGAGCTATTTCTATCGAACAGGAAGAATCAGAAATAAATGAAAATAGGAACTGTCTTTCCATAAACGTCAATTTAGATAAAAAGACATTAGACAAGCACGATAGCATAGTCAATTCAATATTCAACGAATTAAAAGTTAACAGGTTAATTTACTATTTCATTGGAAATTTTGATCCCTACGAAACGGCTGAAGCATTGATGCCTAAACTTAAATACGACCCAGCAATTATCAAAATTGATAACAGCTATATAAAAGCAAAAATTAAGCTTACTGGAGGTAAGCCTGATCATTTTATCACCCCAAAACGTTCATTAAGAATTAAGTTAAAGGATACAACACTTTTAGGCATGACAAAGTTTAACCTGTATGACCCCTCGGCCAGACTCGGTGGCTTGTATGAGTGGGCTAATACTGAGTTAATGAGATCGATAGGTTTGATAGGTCTAAAAACCGGCTACGCAAGCGTTACTATTAATGACAAAAAACCAGGAACATTCTTTTATCAAGAACAACCTACCATTCAAACACTTACAACCAACAATAGAAAGCCAGGCCTAATTATAAGAATTAAACACTCAATAGATAAAGACGGGTTTACTAGAATAGAAGTAACAAATTATTACGATAAAAAATCTTTGCCTTCTAAAAAATACTTTAAAGAACAAAACGATATTTTGGAAAATAAAATTAGAAATTTAGACAAATCAGAAATTGGAATAGATCAGTTGATTTCCATCCCTAAAATGGCTAAATATCTTGCTTGCATCGATTTATGTAATGGGTATCACGGTGCGCGATTTCGTAATCTTTACTTTTACTTTAATCCGTCGGATTCTCTTTTAGAACCGATAGGTAGAGAGTTTGGAACAAATCAGACTGGAAGTATCTATAATGAGAAAGAGTCCAAATATGTAAGACGAATTTTCAAATCTCGTTCAATTAATTTCGATGAATATTATTACCCGCATTTAGAAAAGGTTTGTAAACCTGAGTTTTTGAATACCTTTTTCAAAAAAATTAATGCTGAATTAACAAATAGGCAATTTTGTTTATATAATGGTAATCCACCGGTTAATTCTTTTTCAAAGGACCGCTATTATTATAATCAAGCTTTAATAGCAACACACCTGGAAAACAGGAAATAGTTGATTCCCAGTTGGACTTATATTTAAAGCCAAGGATCTGATGAGCAATTCATATTGCAAAAATGACTACTATTTATAACACCGTAGACTCCCTGCTGTATACATTAATAGTAGCGAATTATTCACTATCTATCTTGACACTACAGGGAAAATACTTATATCGTACATTACTATAAGACCTCAATCTTAACTCCCAATTACGTATTACTTAACAATAGTTGGACAAACAATTTATTTATTCAAACTTTTGCCAATCCAAACATACTCCTTTAGAAAGCAAGGCAGCCAATTGAGAGAAAGTGCTATTCCCTTGATAGAAGAGCTGATCACACATACTCAACATCCATAAATCATCAATACTCTCTTCAAATATTTTCCGTAACAGATGGGTTTTCGAATCATCATTTATTGCCCAATAATGAATTCCCTTGTCTTTATTAAATTCTGGAAATTCCTTCGAGTTAGTAATCAAGTTCCCACCAACTTCATCAATAAATCGTTTTTCGATATCTGCATTATCTGTAGCCAAGAAT
>JABSPR010000363.1 GCA_013214975.1 Flavobacteriales bacterium | reverse complement strand
TATTAAACCTATTAGAATGGCTAATATTGGAACGAATTATACTTTCGACATGTCCGAAGGTAATTCTGTCACATTAGAGACAGGTAAATTGGCAAAGCAGTCGGATGGCTCGATTGTATTGAAACATAAGAACATGATGTTGTTAGCTACAGTAGTAGCAAGCAGAAATGCGTCTACAATGGACTATTTCCCTCTTTCCGTTGATTACAAAGAGAAATATTCTGCTGCAGGTAAATTTCCAGGAGGATTCTTTAAAAGAGAAGCTCGACCAACTGATAACGAAATTTTAACAAGTAGACTTATTGATAGAGTTCTTAGACCTCTATTCCCGAAGGACTTTATGTGTGAGACACAAGTTCTTGTTTCTTTAATTTCTCATGATAAAGATGTAATGCCTGACGGTCTTGCATGTTTAGCAGCGTCAACAGCCTTGATGTGTTCGGATATTCCTTTTAGCGGTCCTGTTTCTGAAGTAAGAGTTGCTCGGATTAATGGACAACTAACTATTAATCCTTCAAAAGAAGAATTAGACTCAGCTGATATCGATATGATTATCGGAGGTACGTTGAAAGACATTGTAATGGTTGAAGGCGAAATGGACGAAATTTCTGAAGAAGAAATGCTAGAGGCCATCAAATTTGCTCATGAAGCAATTAAAATACAATGTAGCGCACAAATTGAATTAGCTAAAACTATTGAGAAAGCTACCGTAAAAAGAGATTTCGCTGTTGCGGATGTGGATCAACCTTTATTCGATGCTCTTAAATCTGCTTGTTACGACAAGTGCTACGAAATTGCTAAAGAAGGTTCTTCTAAAGCAGAAAGAAGTGTGAAATTTACTGCTGTAAAAGAAGCATTTGTTGCTAGCCTATCTGCAGAAGAAGCTGCTGAGAAAAAAGGTCTTATCAGTGAATATTTTCACGATGTGAACAAAGACGCGGTTAGAACAATGGTTCTTACCGAACGAACTCGACTAGATGGTAGAAAAACGGATGAAATTAGAGCAATCTGGGGTGAGGTGAATTACCTTCCAGGAGCACATGGTTCAGCTATATTTACACGAGGTGAAACCCAAGCCTTAGCAAGTGTTACTTTAGGTAACAAAATGGATGAGCAAATTGTTGATAGCGTTACTTCTTCTTCAAGAGAAAAGTTCATGTTACATTACAACTTTCCTCCTTTCTCAACCGGTGAAGCTAGATTCTTAAGAGGTACTAGCAGGAGAGAAATTGGACATGGAAACTTGGCTTTGAGAGCACTTAAAAGAATGATTCCTGCAGATTCAGCTTATACAATTAGAATATTGTCAGATATTCTTGAATCAAATGGATCTTCATCTATGGCAACTGTTTGTGCAGGTACTATGTCTTTAATGGATGCAGGTATTCAAATTAAGAAGCCTGTTTCAGGAATCGCAATGGGCCTTATTAGCGATGGCAAAGGAAACAACGCTGTATTATCTGATATACTTGGTGACGAAGATCATTTAGGTGATATGGATTTCAAGGTAACTGGTACTAGAGACGGTATTACTGCTTGTCAAATGGACATTAAAATCGATGGTTTACCATATGATGTTATGACCGAAGCCTTAATGCAAGCTAGAGCGGGAAGATTACACATATTAGGTGAAATCGACAAAGTTATTTCTTCACCAAATTCTGAAATTAAAGATCACGCTCCTAGAATTGTTAAATTGGAAATTCCTAAAGATATGATTGGTGCGGTAATCGGACCAGGCGGAAAAGTAATCCAAGAATTACAAGCTGAAACTGGTGCTTCTATTGTTATTGATGAAGTTGATGGTGTAGGTATTGTTGATGTATTTAGCGATAATAAAGAATCTTTAGAAGCAGCTCTAGCGAAAATTAAACTAATCGTAAGTGTTCCTGAAATAGGTGAAGTATATAAAGGAAAAGTAAAATCAATTATGCCTTATGGCGCGTTTGTTGAGATACTTCCTGGAAAAGATGGCCTATTACACATCTCTGAAATTGATCATAAAAGACTAGAAACAGTTGAAAGTGTTCTTAAGGAAGGAGAAATAGTTGAGGTTAAAATAATTGATATCGACAGTAAATCTGGCAAATTAAAATTATCGAGAAAAGTTCTTTTGGATAAACAAGAAGAAACAGCAGCGCCAGTACAGGAATAAAATAATTGCAATTAATTGTAACTTTTTTTTATACCATTCGTAGTCATCGAACTGCACTATAAGAAAAAGAAGAAAAATTCAATACGGTAAATGAGACAGCTAAAAATAACCAAGCAGATTACGAATAGAGAGACGGCCTCTCTTGACAAATACCTACAAGAAATAGGTAGAGTTGATTTGATTACTGCTGAAGAGGAAGTAAAGCTTGCGGTAAGAATTAAAAAAGGTGATCATGCTGCTTTAGAGAAACTTACTAAAGCTAATCTTAGGTTTGTAGTTTCTGTAGCTAAGCAATATCAAAATCAAGGCTTAAGTCTTCCTGATTTAATTAACGAAGGTAATCTTGGTTTAATTAAAGCGGCTCAACGATTCGATGAAACAAGAGGATTTAAATTCATTTCATACGCTGTATGGTGGATTCGTCAGTCTATTCTTCAAGCTTTAGCTGAACAAAGTAGAATTGTTCGTTTACCATTGAATAAAATTGGTTCTATCAATAAAATTGGTAAAGCATTCTCATATTTAGAGCAACAATTCGAAAGAGAACCTACTCCTAGTGAGATTGCTGAGAAATTAGAATTAAGCGAAACAGACATTAAAGAGTCCATGAAAAATGCTGGACGTCACGTATCAATGGATGCTCCATTATCAAATGACGATTCTAGTAGTTCTAACATGTACGAAGTAATGCCTAGTGCGGATAGTCCAAACCCTGAAGGCGGTTTAATTAATGATTCTTTAAGAACTGAAATCGAACGAGCATTAGGAACTCTTACACCTCGAGAGGCTGATGTTGTTAGATTATACTTCGGATTAAATGGAGAACACTCTATGACTCTGGAAGAAATTGGTGAGAAATTTGATTTAACTAGAGAAAGAGTTAGGCAAATTAAAGAGAAAGCCATAAGACGTCTGAAACACGTTTCTAGAAACAAAATTTTAAAAACCTATTTAGGTTAAAAGAAAAGGCCGAGCGATCGGCCTTTTTTTATGCATACGATTTAAGCTGAGACTTCGCCAATAGTTATTATTTTTACTCAAACAAACATAAATAGATGAGCCATTTAATTGCACCTTCTGTTTTAGCAGCAGACTTCGGAAATCTCGAAAGAGATTGCAAAATGATTAATGAAAGTAAAGCCGATTGGTTCCACATTGATGTGATGGACGGAAGATTTGTTCCTAATATATCTTTTGGAATGCCTGTCATCAGTACTATTAGTAAAATAGCTACCAAAACTATGGATGTCCATTTGATGATAGTAGAACCAGACAACTACATCAAGGATTTTAAAAAATGTGGTGCAGATATTCTAACCGTACATTATGAAGTTTGTGACCATCTACATCGAGTACTTCAAGCTATTAAGCAAGAAGATATGCAAGCTGGAGTGGCGTTAAACCCTCACACTCCCGTTTCTTTATTAAAGGATGTAATTAAGGATATTGATTTAGTCTGCCTGATGTCTGTTAATCCAGGTTTTGGAGGACAAAGCTTTATAGAACATACATACGCCAAAATTAAAGAGCTGAAGCAAATTATTATTGCGACTAACTCTAATTGCAAAATTGAAATAGATGGAGGCGTTAATGCTGACAATGCCCCTAAACTGATTGAAGCTGGTGCAGATGTTCTTGTAGCAGGGAGTTTTGTATTTAATTCATCCAACCCTACCGAAACCATCAGTAACCTAAAAAGCATCAACTAAAGCTTATTCGAGTGTCTGAAGAACTAAACCCTGACAATAAGCTTTCTCCTCAAGAGCTTGCGAAGCATTTAAGGCACCCAGAAGGAGAAACGGGAAAAGCGGTAGGAATTCAGATGAATAAGGGAAATAAACACATTTGTCTTAATTCATATAAAATTCTAAATGCCCAAGATGGAGAACGGATTCTTGAAATAGGAATGGGAAACGGTTATTTCATTTCTGATTTATTCCAAATGGCCGACAATATAAAATATATTGGTTTAGATTTCTCCCCTACAATGATTGAAGAAGCAAAAAATATTAATCAAAAATTAATTGATTCCGGAAAAGTTGATTTCATAGAATCTTCAATAGCAACGCTTCCATTTGATGACGATTCAATTGATGCCATTATTACAACCAACACTCTATATTTTTGGCCTAAGCCAAGTGAAAATATTAAGGAACTGCTACGTATTTTAAAGCCAGGTGGGAGAATCCTAATAGGATATCGTTCAAAAAGCTTTATGGATAAAATCGAACTAGCTAATTATGGTTTTACCAAATATGAACAAAAGGACGTAGAGTCACTATTAAGCTCTTCTGGTTGTAGTTATTCAGAAACTACAACGTTAGATGAACCTGAATTGAAATTTGATGGTGAACCTATGAAAATGACAGGATTCTATACAGTTGGAATAAAATAAGAACATGTTAAAATTATGATTTTTAACAGTTTAACATTCTTCATATTTCTCCCTTTAGTTCTTGCCTTATATATTCTTCTAAGGAAAAACAGAATTGCTCAAAATATTTTACTTCTTGCTAGTAGTTATTTTTTCTATGGATGGTGGGACTATAGATTTTTAGGCCTTATTGCCTTTAGCACCGTTATTGACTACTACTGTGGACTTAAAATCAATGAATCTTCCGAAAGGAAAGTCAAAAAGACTTACTTATATATCAGCATATTTACAAACCTTGGACTTTTATGGATATTCAAATACTTTAATTTCTTTGCGGACTCATTCTCGACCTTAGCCAATAATATTGGCCTAGAAACTAGCCCGTTTTTTCTTGACGTGATCCTACCAGTAGGAATCAGTTTTTATACTTTTCAAACATTAAGCTACTCTATAGATATCTATAGAGGAAAATTAAATCCGACCAAAGACTTTATCTCTTTCGCTTCATTCGTTAGCTTTTTCCCTCAATTAGTAGCAGGACCAATAGAACGAGCATCTCACCTCCTACCCCAATTTACATCCAATCGAGAAACAAACTTCCAAAATATTAAACTAGGTCTACAATTTTTCATATGGGGACTATTTAAGAAAGTAGTTGTAGCGGATAACTTAGCGGAGTACGTTAACATTGTTTTTGAAAACCAAGAAACATTTGGAGGAATTAACAACCTCTTAGCTACTTTCTTCTTTGCTTTTCAAATCTATTGCGATTTCTCTGGTTACTCCAGCATGGCTATTGGGCTTGCAAAAATGTTTGGTTTCAACCTAAATAAAAATTTCAATACACCATATTTTTCAACTTCATTGAAAGAGTTTTGGCAACGATGGCACATCTCTTTATCCTCTTGGTTTAGAGATTACGTTTACATTATACTTGGAGGAAACAAAGTAAGTAAAGGACGATATTATCTAAACATCCTAATAACATTTATAGTTTCGGGCATTTGGCATGGAGCAAATTGGACATTTATTATATGGGGAAGCATTCATGGTCTATTTTATCTTTTGGAAAATATTTGGAATAAAGACAAAATACATGATACGTTTTTCAAAAAAATAATTGGCCTAATAACTACCTTCTCAATTACAAGTCTAGCCTGGGTGTTTTTTAGGTCAAATTCATTCTCTGAGGCAATCTCATTCATCTCTAATATCCCTAGTATGACTTATTCTCATGCCATTAAGCCATATAACTTAATTATTGAATTAACTATGATTGGCTTATTGATAATACTTGATTATGCGAAAAACAACAATACTTTAAGAACCATATATAATCAAAGCCTCCTTAGTAAATGGAGCTTTTACTTACTCCTAGTGTCATTGATTATTCTATTTGGGAATACTCGAAGTGAAGAATTTATATATTTCCAGTTCTAATGAAAAAAGAAGCAATATATACAAGCTCATTTTTAATAATCCTTGTGGTTCTAGTATTATCCATTGGGGAAATATTAGAAATAATCACTCTAAACATTGATCCAAATGAACCCAAAATTGAAAAAATATTCAATCTAAAAAACAAGGATTACACCTGTCTAATTCTGGGTAATTCAATTTCACAACAAGCTTTCAATCCGCATATTTTAGATTCCATATTACATGGAAAATCATACAATATGGCAATAGGTGGATCCACAATATTTGAATCCGAATTGATTCTACGACAGTACATTAATAATAATAACAAGCCAAATAAAATTTTATTGGGAATCTATTTAAATGAAAAAGAATGGCCAGATAGAGTACGACCATCAGTTATGGAGAATTTAGATTCGCAGATTATTAAAGATCACATTGAGAATAATATAAATCTTGAAAAATCCAACCTTAACTTCTATAACATAATAAAAATGTTCAGGTACCGAAACGTGATTGAGCATACCCTTAAATTTTTATACGACAAAGATAGATTCAACCATTCTTATGAAAATGGATTCCTTATTCGTAAAAACATTGCTAGACCTGTTACGTCTCACAAACCTAATGTTGCTGGTATTAATATAAAAGCCATTAATAGCCTTATAAATTATTGTCGAGTTCAGAAAATAGAACTCATATTCGTAGAGCTACCTAACCATTTGGCTTTTAACAAAGCGACGACAAACAGGCAGAGAATTCTAAAATTATTCAAAAGTTCAATTGGGAATTGCGAATTCATCATGCTTAATAAACCTAGCGTTTACTTTGATACAGATTGGGCAGGTTTAAATCACCTTAACAATATTGGAGCAAATAAATTTTCTAAAGAATTAGCCACCCATCTAAGCAGAGTGAAGAAACCTTAATTTAAAGTAACAAGCTATTTAACCCTCTGAACCTTGATTTTCAACAATCTATACGTATACTTTTTAATCTACTCAATTAGCTTATTGATACTAGCCAGCTGCAGTAAAAAAAACTATATCGGTAAGCAAGATTTATCCACTGGGATGAACTTAGTTATTCCTGATAGTTCGATTAAAAAAATAAATCAAATAAGAAAAAAAGCAATTAACTATGGACTTCTCTTAAGAACGAAAGACGACTATTCAATTTGTTCCTTAGAGTGTAACAACAAGGTGATTTCTGTTAAAGCCAGACTGAAAGGAGACCATGCTGATCACTTCAAAACCGATAGATGGTCGTATCGAATTATTGCCCTAGATGGTAAAATACTCAATCACAGCAAAATATCCGTGCAAGGAGTTAAGACAAGAGCCTATATCAATGAATGGGTATTTCATAGATTATTAGAACAAGAAGGCCTAATTCATTTACAGTATGAATTTTTTCCATTTTGCATGAACAATACGCATTGTGGGATGTATGCTTTTGAAAGTCATTTTGACAACTACCTTTTAAAAATGGCCAAAAGGAAGAAAGGTCCGATCATGAAATTCGATGAAACTGCCTTTTGGAAATACTACAAGAAATCTGGAGGGAAATGGAATAGAGACAAAATGTTAATGAAAACAGCTCCGATTAAGATTACTAATAAAGATTGGTGTGCCGATAAAAAGAATATCGATATCACGAAACAAGCCGTCAAACTTTTAGATGATTACAGAAAAGAAAAAATTGAGGCGAAAGATGCCTTTGATTTTGAAAAGTGGGCTAAATTCTTCGCTATAAATGAATTAATGGGGAATCGGCATTCATTAAGATGGCATAATTTAAGATTCTATTTTAATCCGAAGACAGAAAAACTTGAACCAATTGGTTTTGATAATGGCTCTACCCTACTTAAAGATGCGGAACTCAATTTATCCAGCAAAGAATTAGAACCATTTCATAAAAGAATGATTAAAGACACAAGCTACCGTGAATTAGTTAAAAAAGAGATGATTCGAATTTCACAAAAGACATACCTAGAAACATTTTTTCTTGTCAATGAAATGGAAATAGATACGCTTGAATCCCTTCTTAGAGATGAAGCTCCTAAATATAAATTCAACGAAGAAGAATTCTATTACTCTCAAAAAAGAGTCTTGAGACAGCTAAAAGAAGTAAAGAATTAGCCTAATAAATAAGTTTTAAAGTCAGCGTAGTCTTTTGACAAAACAGTAGAAACTTTTTCTTTATCGATACAGTCTAACAAAGGCTGTGGAATTTCGATTTTCGTATCTAGTGTTTCTTCCACTACGTCTAAAAACTTAGCTGGATGAGCAGTTTCAAAAAAGATCCCTGTTTTATCTGTGTCACCTAAATAATCTCGCAATCCCATATATCCAATAGCACCATGAGGGTCTAACACGTAAGATGTTCTTTTATAAACATCTCTCATCACTTCACGCGTTTGATCATCCGTATATCTACATCCAGTGATATCCTTAGATATTTCTTCATGCGAGTTATCATACATGTCCATCATTCGCTTGAAATTACTAGGATCGCCTACATCCATAGCATTGGATATCGTTTCTGTAGAAGGTCTCGCTGTATATACTTTTGTATCTAAATATTCTGGAACTATATCGTTAATATTAGTGGCTGCAACTAACTGATCAATATTTAATCCTGTTCGTTTAGCTAAAATACCGGCTGTAATGTGTCCGAAGTTCCCACTACAAATTGAAAAGACTACACCTTTTTCTCTTTGCTCTTTAGTCAACTGACCAATAGCATAATAATAGTAAAACGACTGAGGGATAAGACGAGCAATATTAATTGAATTAGAAGATGACAAATTCATTTTAGCTGTAACCTCTTTATCTAAAAAAGCTTCCTTTACTAGTCTTTGACAATCATCAAATGTTCCTTCGATTTCAACAGCCTCAATATTACCACCCATTGTGGTTAATTGTTTTTCTTGAATATCGCTAACCTTTCCTCTAGGATATAAAATTGTAACACTAATGTTAGGCACGTTAAAGAAACCACTAGCCACTGCCCCACCGGTATCACCAGATGTAGCCACTAAAATTCTAATTTTCCGATTATCTCCTTTTAAGAAGTGCCCCATTAATCTTGAAGTAAATCTTGCACCAATATCTTTAAAAGCTAACGTTGGTCCATGGAATAATTCAAGAGTATTTAGGTTCTTTTCTACATTAACAACGGGTATGTCAAAAGACATCACTTCATCTGTTAAAGCTCTTAACTCATTATCAGGAATATCCCCATCAACATACAATTTGGATACTTCAAAAGCGATATCCTGCAAAGACATTGAACCGAGGTTTTCGAAGAAAGACGCTGGCAATTGAACAATCGTTTCAGGCATATAGAGCCCTTTGTCGTCCGCTAATCCTTTAAGAACTGCCTCTTTTAAACTTGTTGGTTTTACTCCTCCGTTTGTACTATAATACTTCATCGCCAATAAATTTTAATCTAATATTTTAGGTCCGCTTGCATTCACTTTGGAAACATAACCATCCGTTTGTAAGCCTCCTTTTTCAAATCCGACTCTCATTGCACTCATCACTTTATTAGCAATATCCAAGTCGTTAGTTAAAGCAAATACTGAAGGACCAGCACCTGAGATACTGCAACCTAACGCTCCATTAGTTAATGCCGCTGACTTAACTTCATCAAATTGAGGAATGAGAGACCTCCGATAAGGTTCAGCTAAAACATCGACTAGGCACCGGCTTATAAGGTCATAATCAGAATTAATAAGGCCAGCAATTAAGCCTGCTAAATTTGCTGCTTGTTGAGTAGAATCATGCATTGAATAATTTGCTGGCAATACTCTTCTAGAATCAGCAGTATTCAATTTCATATGGGGATATACAACTACACAATGTAAATCTTCAGGAGGAGTAATTTTAATAACTCGTAATGGCTGATAACTCGTAGTAAGAACAATACCTCCTAATAGTGCTGGACCAACATTATCGTTATGAATAGCTTTAGAAGCTATTTGCTCACCCTCAAGCGCTGATGGCAATAACTCTTCAGCCGTTAACGGGTTTCCCATTAATTCATTAGCTGCAAAAACACTTGCAACTGCACTTGCAGCACTAGATCCCATACCGCCACCTGGATTGATTTTCTCAACAATATCAATTTCAAAACCTTGATCAGAATCAATAGTTTTTAAATAGCTCATTAATGAAACACCTGCAGTGTTCTCCAATGGATTAAGAGGCAATTCTATTCCTTCTAAAGAGTTTACAATAGTAATTTTGGAATCGTTCGTTTTGCGAACAGAAACAATGTCACCTGGCTTATCGATAGCCATTCCTAACACATCGAACCCTGAGGCTACATTGGCAATGGTAGCTGGTACGTATACTTTTACACTCTCGTTCAAATCTTAAAGATTAGCTACTTTAATAATTTCAGCAAATACACCAGCAGCTGTTACCTCTGCTCCAGCCCCAGCGCCTTGAATAATTAACGGCTGCGCTTTATAACGTTCAGTTGTAAACAACACAATGTTGTCGCTACCTGCAATATTATAAAAAGGATGATCTGGACCAAATTCTCCTAAAC
>JABSPR010000362.1 GCA_013214975.1 Flavobacteriales bacterium | reverse complement strand
CGCGTTGGGCAATTTCTTATAAGTTTAAAGCAGAAAGGGTATCCACTAAATTGCTGGATGTAATTTATCAAGTTGGTCGTACAGGGGCAATCACACCAGTAGCTATTTTGGAGCCTGTATTTTTAGCTGGCACGACAGTGAAACGTGCATCTCTACATAATTCTGATCAGATACAACAACTTGATTTAAGAATAAACGATACTGTGTTTGTAGAAAAAGGAGGGGAGATAATCCCTAAAGTATTAGAAGTTGATTTGAGTGAAAGGCTGGAAACGGCTATTCCATTAGTGTATATTATGCATTGTCCAGAGTGTAAAACAGAATTAATTCGAAATGAGGATGAAGCAAATCATTACTGTCCGAATGAAACAGAATGCAAGTCTCAAATTCTTGGAAAAATGGAGCACTTCATTTCAAAAAAAGCAATGGACATTGATGGACTAGGAGGTGAAACATTAGAATTGTTATTTAGCGAAGGCTTGATTTCTAATGTGTCTGATTTGTATTCTCTTCGTAAAGACCAAGTTTTGCCGTTAGAAAGGATGGCAGAAAAATCGGCCGACAATTTAATTGCAGGAATTGAGAAATCGAAAGAACAACCGTTTAATCGGTTCTTATTCGGTCTTGGAATAAGGTATGTAGGATCTACTGTAGCAAAAAAGATTGCTAACTATTTTGGCGACATTGACTCTGTGATGAACGCAACACAAGAGGAGCTCATTAATGTAGATGAGATTGGAGAACGTATTGCAGAAAGCCTATCCTCTTATTTTAATAGAGATAAAAATATTGCTAGAATAGACGTTTTTAAAAAAGCAGGTCTATGTTTAATGATTTCTGAAGAAGAAGCTACATTAAGATCGAACTTGCTAGAAGGTAAATCGATTGTAGTATCAGGAGTGTTTAGTACAATCTCGAGAGATGAAATAAAAGTTCTTATTGAAAATAATGGTGGAAAGAATACTTCTTCCGTTTCAAAGAATACTAGTTTTATAGTCGCAGGAGAAAATATGGGACCAAGCAAATTGGAAAAGGCAAGCAAGTTGGGAATAACGCTATACAGTGAATCTGAATTTTTAAATCTACTCGATGGCAATATTTGATGGGTTTAAATTATTTGTAGGTAAATATTACCTCAAACAGCTTTTGAAAAAAGCGCCTGAAAGAAGAAGAGGTTATATCAGCTTATTTCAAGCTAGAACGGTAGGTATTATATATGATGCCACAAACCGTGAAGATTATAGTAAAGTAAAAGACCTAATACACTTTTTAAAAGAATCGCAAAAGAATGTGATTGCTTTGGGGTTTATTAACAGTAAGGATCCTAATATGCAACTTGCTCCTAAATTACAATTCAGGTATTTTGGAGTAGAGCAGTTAAATTGGTTCAAAAAGCCACAGGGTATTGAAGTTGATAATTTCATGGAAGAAGACTTCGATATATTGATTGATTTAAGCCTTAACTTTTGCTATCCTTTAAACTATATTTGTAAGCTGACGCCAGCAAAATTCAAGGTTGGGATTGCGCAGGAGAACGGAACAGAATATTTAGACATGTTGATTGATATCTCCAAAAAGAAAACAACGGAGTTTTTTATTATACAAGTCAAGCATTATCTAAAATTAATTAAAGGAAAAAATGAGCTCTAAATTTCATGGAACAGGTGTAGCAATTTGCACCCCATACACAGACGATGACAAAGTAGATTACAAAGGTTTGGAGCGATTAACCAAACACCTTTTAGATAATGGTGTTGATTACATTGTACCCTTAGGAACTACAGGAGAAACTTATTCTTTAACGAAAGAAGAAAAAGCAGGTGTTGTGAAGGTGATTTTGGATGTTACACAAGGTGAAATTCCAATTATGGTGGGCATTGGAGGTAACTCTACGCATACAATAAAGAAGGAATTAGAAGCTTATGACTTTACTGGTATTGATGCTTTTCTTTCTATCACACCGTATTATTGTAAGCCAAGACAAGAAGGTATTTTTCAGCATTATAAAGCGTTGGCTTCTGTTACGGATGTTCCAATGATGATTTATAATGTTCCTAGTAGAACTGGAGTTAACATGGATAGGGATACTACCGTTAGAATTTCGAATGAGATTCCAAGTGTAATAGGTATTAAGGAAGCAAATCCTGATGGTTCGCAATGTGCGGCTATTTTGAAATACAAAAGAGAAGACTTTATTGTTGTTTCTGGCGATGATCATATGATCTTACCTTTTCTTTCTATGGGTGCATCCGGTGTTATATCTGTATTAGCAAACGCATTTCCTAAAGAAGTTGTTGAAATGCAAAAAGCTTTTTTAAGCGGCAATGTGGAAAGAGCTAGACAGATTTGTATTTCGCTTATGCACATTACGGATTTATTGTTTAGGGAAGGAAGTCCATCTGGAATAAAAGCTTGTCTTAACATTTTAGGTATTATACCCGATAATAGTAGATTGCCAATGATTAAAGTAACCGCTCAAACATATAAAGATTTAGAAACGGAGATTGCTAGATTGCAAGAGATAGGTATCTAAATAAAAAATCAAGACATTAAAAAAGGGATAATTAGTTTTCTAATTATCCCTTTTTTAATGCAAATTATTTAACCTTCTACTGTCTCAATAACATTTGAAGAACTGTATTTGCCTTCTTCAAGTTTTACTTTAACAAGCTTGAACTTTTCAATAGTATACTCTACATCCTCCATTGTATGAACGGCCGTAGGAATAAGTCTTAAAATTATCATTCCTTTAGGAATTACTGGATACACAACTATCGAACAGAAGATACCGTGATTTTCTCTTAAATCAATTGTTATACCAGTTGCTTCTCCAAGTGTTCCGCTTAAAATTACTGGAGTAACAGGAGTATTAGTATTCCCAAGGTTAAATCCAGCTTTCTTTAATCCAGATTGTAATCCATTAGTAATTTCCCATAATTTTTCTTTCAACTCAGGATGAGCACGCATCAACTCTAGCCTTTTTAATGCACCTATTACTAGAGGCATTGGAAGAGACTTAGCGAAAACTTGGGATCTCATATTATATCGTAAGAATTCGATTATCTCTTCATCAGCAGAAATAAATGCACCAATTGTTGCAAAAGCCTTGGCAAAGGTTCCGAAATAAATATCAATTCCATCCTGAACACCTTGTTCTTCACCTGTGCCAGCACCGGTTTCTCCCATTGTGCCAATACCGTGGGCATCGTCAACAAAAAGCCTGAAATCATATTTCTTTTTAAACTCAACGATTTCTTTTAGTTTTCCTTGATCTCCAGACATGCCAAATACACCTTCTGTGATTACAAGTATTCCTCCTCCCGATTTTTCTGTTAATCTTTCAGCTCTTTGTAATTGAACCTCAAATTTCTCCATGTCATTATGAGGAAAAACAAAACGTTTCCCTGCATGTAATCTAGCTCCATCAATAATACATGCATGAGATTCTGCATCGTAAACTATTACATCATGTCTACCAACAAGTGAGTCGATGGCTGAAACCATTCCCTGAAAACCATAATTAACAAGAATAGTATCTTCCTTTTGAACAAAGCTAGAAAGTTCATCTTCCAGCTGCTCATGGTAATCACTGTTCCCTGTCATCATACGAGCACCCATTGGGTAAGCTAAACCAAAATCTCTAGTTGCCTCCTCATCCGCTTTTCGAACTTCTGGGTGATTACCTAAACCTAGGTAGTTATTAAGGCTCCATACTAAACATTCTTTTCCTCTGAATGTCATTCTGTTAGAAATTTCACCTTCCAGTTTAGGAAACGTAAAGTAACCATGAGATGCCTTTGCGTGTTGTCCTATAGGACCACGATTATCTTTTATTCTTTTAAATATATCCACAATAAGATGACCTTTTAATTGTTACTATGCTTTTGCAAATTTAATGCAATATTAATGATATGACAAGCACCATAATTACCCATAACCTTTAATTGTTAACACGTCTAAGTTGATTTATGAAGTAAGTTCTATCTTTGTACCATGTTGAAACAAGTAATATATATATATATCTTTCTAACTGTGCTTATTGCGAGTTGTGGGAGAGGGTATCAGAAAGTATTAAAAAGTACAGATAAAGATCTTAAGTACACCAAAGCTGTAGAATACTTCGATCGAGAAGATTATCTGCGTGCAATGCCATTATTAGAGGAGCTGGTTGCCTTATATCGAGGTACTAAGAAAGGAGCCGAAGTTTACTATTACTATGCGTATTGTGCATATAACCAGGGCGATTTAATCACCGCGTCATATCATTTCGATAAGTTTTCAGAGACATATCCAACGAATAAACACGCTATGGAGTGTGATTTCATGAACGCATATTGTTATTACCAAGGTTCTCCAAAATCTAGTTTAGATCAAGAACAAACATATAGCGCTATTGATGCATTACAATTATTTGCTAACGAATATCCTAATTCAGATAGTATTCCACATTGCAACCGGCTTATGATGGAATTGAGGGCGAAGTTATTGCAGAAGGATTTTGACAATGCTAAAACGTATTTCCACGTGAGAAACTATAAATCTGCGGTGATATCTCTAGGGAACGTAATGAAAGATTTTCCTCATAATAAGTATAAAGAGGAAATTAAATACTTAATTTTGCAATCCTACTATCTTCTAGCTAAGAATAGCGTTGAAGGGAAGAAGGAAGAAAGAATAAATGCGACAATTACATCTTATGAGGAATTCATTGATGAGTTTCCTAAAAGTGAAGATTTAAAAGGAGCAGAGAATATTTATAAGAAAGCGGTACAAGAACGCGATCTAATTAACTCTAATAAAAAACAAGGGTCATGAAATACCAAAAAACAAACGCCGAAACTACAACTATAACAAGAAATGTAGTGGATTTTGAAACGAATGGTAGAAATATTTATGAAGCATTGAATGTTTTAAGCAAACGTGCGAATCAAATTGGCCTTGAAATTAAAGATGAGTTAAATGGTAAATTGGCTGAATTTGCTACTGCTTCAGATAACTTGGATGAAGTTTTTGAAAACAGAGAGCAAATTGAAATTTCAAAATTCTACGAAAGACTTCCAAAACCTGCATTAATTGCAATACAAGAGTACCTAGAAGAAAGTCTTTATATCAGAAAGAGAGACGAGGAAGTAGAGACTACGGAAGGGAAATAATCCTCTATTACATACTGGATGCTTAAAAACAAGAACATAATATTAGGCATTACAGGAAGCATTGCGGCTTACAAATCGGCATACCTATGTAGAAAGTTGGTGCATCTTGGTGCAAACGTTAAGGTGATTATGTCGCCTGATGCCAAACATTTTATTACCCCATTAACATTATCAACCCTTTCAAATAACACAGTTCTTACTGAGTTTACAACTCAAAATGGAAATAACTGGAATAGCCATGTAGACCTTGGTTTATGGGCTGATTTAATCCTAATAGCTCCATTAACGGCCAATACGATGGCTAAAATGGCTAATGGTATATGTGATAACCTATTGATGGCCACATATCTCTCAGCAAGGTGTCCAGTGTTTTTTGCACCAGCTATGGATCTTGATATGTATCAGCAT
>JABSPR010000361.1 GCA_013214975.1 Flavobacteriales bacterium | reverse complement strand
CTCCCAAACCAATTACAGCTTTACCTTTCTCGTATTTAGCGTAATACTTTTGTCTTTTGCCTTTCTTCTCTATTTTTAAACGTTCTGCTTCAAAATAATCATCATGCTTTTTAAGAACTTTCCAGAAATCAGGTAATGACTTAGCTTGAACAGCATCTTTAGGTAAGAAGTTATTTATCTCAATATCCTTCAATTCCATTTTAAGACCTAACTCTCTACATAGAATTAATATTTTTCTACTAACGTCAACACCTGTTAAGTCGATTCTTGGATCTGGCTCAGAGTAACCCATTTCTTGAGCCTCTCTAACTACATCATGCATTTTGTAATCTTTCGATAACGCATTAAACACGAAATTCAGTGTCCCAGATAAAATAGCTTCAATTTTAATAATCTTATCCCCACTATTAACCAAATCATTCATTGTTTGAATAATAGGAAGAGCTGCACCAACATTCGTTTCGTAAAGGAATTTAACCCCTCTTTTAGCAGCTGTTTTCTTTAAGCCATCGTAGATATCAAAAGAACTTGAGCAAGCCACTTTATTAGCCGCTACAATAGATATACTCGAATCTAATATTCGATGATACCCTTTAATAATATCAGCATTCGCTGTACAGTCAATAAAGATTGAATTCCGAATATTCATATCCATCATTTTATCGATGAATTTATCCAATACCATTTTGTTTTTTGAAGACTTCAACTTATCTCTCCATTTATTTAAAGAGACACCATCTGCATCCATAACCATATAACGACTATTAGCAACTCCAACAAGGTTGATGCTAATTCCATGAGTATCCTCTAAAAACTCCTTTTGCTTTTTAATTTGATCTAAAAGGGTTGCTCCAATTGTTCCAACACCACATAAAAACAAATTCACATTGATAGTTGGCGACAGAAAGAAATTCTCATGAATAACATTTAGAGCTTTTATTAAATGCTTACTCTCAATTACCGCAGATATATTTCGCTCTGATGAGCCCTGTGCAATTGCTCGCACATTAATTCCGTTTTTACCCATTGAAGCGAAAAGATTTCCAGAAACACCTGGAATATTTCTCATATTCTCTCCTACTACTGTAACAATCGAAAGTCCTGATTCTAAACTTACTTTTTCAATTAATCCAGAACCTATTTCACCTCCTAAAACTTCCTCAATAGCACTTTTAGCTGCTTTCGCGTCTTTCGTGCTAACCGTAAGAGTAATTAAGTTTTCAGGAGAAGCTTGAGATATAAGAGTAATTGCAATATCCTCTTTGGCTAATGCACCAAATACCTTACTTAAAAATCCTCTTAAGTTCGCGATTCCCATTCCATTTACGCTAATAATAGAAACATCATCAATAGATGATATTCCTTTCACAAATCTATTCTGCGTAGATGTTCCTCTTATTAAAGTTCCTTCTCCATCTGGATTAAAAGTATTCTTTACCCATATCGGTAAATCCTTTTTCATTACCGGTAATATCGTAGCTGGAAAAACAACTTTAGCTCCAAAATGAGATAATTCCATTGCTTCAGCATATGTCATTTCCTTTATTGTAAATGCATTACCAACCTTTCGAGGGTCAGCTGTCATCATTCCATCAACATCCGTCCATATTTGTAATTCTGCTGCACTAAGAGCAGCAGCTATAATTGAGCCCGTTAAATCAGAACCACCTCTTCCTAAAGTGGTAGTCTCATTGTCGTCCGTACTAGAAATAAAACCAGTTACAATCTGCAAATCTTTATTTGCCTTAAAATGTGCTTTAACTAATTTGTTGGTTTTGGGATAATTCACATTAGCTCCACCGAAAATCCGATCTGTCTTAATTACTCTTCTTGCATTTAAGTACCCGGCATCAACACCAATACTTATAAAGCTTTCACTTACAATATTTGCAGAAAGTCTTTCACCGAAACTCAAAACAAAATCCTTTGATTTAAAGGTTAATTCTTTGGTCAAGAATATACCATACAATACTTTCTCTAATCTAGAAATCTGAGTTGCTACTCTTTCAATAACTCGTTTCTTATTCTTGCCTTTCACTAAGCTAGTAATAGCAGCCAAGTGCCTTTCTTTCACTTGAACAAGAATCTCATTGTAATCTTCATTTCCTTCTGAAGCAAGCGTAGCCATACGAATCAACTGATCCGTAACACCTCCAAATGCGGATACCACAATTGCCACTGCTCCTTTTCTTTTAGCTACGATATCATGAATTCTTCTGATATTATCCGGGGTACCTACAGAGGTTCCTCCAAATTTCAATACTAATATTTTCTTTGCCATAATCAGACTACTATATTTTGCACTTTATTTTAGGAGCGGCAAATTTAATCATACCTAACAATTGTTTTACTTTTTTCCTGTTTTTTTATCAATTATTAATCTGCTACTTCACTGGTGTCCTAGATTATCGAGCTTCGGAAAAATGAAAAAGTATTTCTTTAAATTTGAATAACTTTCTTTATTAGGAATACCAACAGTCTTTTACAAGCCTTTAGTTAATGACAACTAATCTTTATTTTATAATCTTTATTAATCTCGTTTCTATTTGTCTGTGCAGTGCAGTTCAATCCAAGAATGAGTCTAATGAAATAATCTACCAATCCCCTGTTGCTAATTCTATTTTAAACTCACCTTCAACAAACATTATAATAACCTTCAAAAACACTATTAACACTTCTCTAATTACAGATAATACTTTTATTATTGAAGGAGAATCTAGCAATTACGATTATGACATCTTTTACCATAACGACTTTAAGACAATTGTTCTAGAACCCAAAAGTGATTTCAAACTCGACGAAGAGATAACACTTCAGATCAATTCTGGACTTAATCTCGATATTCCGATATCATATTCCTTTAAGGCTAGCCCAACACAACTAAACATTAAAAAAGTTCTTAATCATGATCACCCAGTCATTGACTCCATGGCAATTTCATCCAAAACGTTATCGGAAAACTACCCAACCATTGTTTCAACGGAATTTGAACCAACCGGTGATGGATTTATTTTCATGAATGGCAATGTAATGGGAGCGCCAAGAACATTGCTAATTACAGATAATGTGGGGGCAATGATTTTTTTCAAAGAACTTGACAATCGGACATTCGACTTCAAAGTACAGAAAAACGGATTGCTATCTTATTATGAAGAAGTTGGAGAAGGAAAGTTTTATCTACTGGATCCTTATTTCAATAAAGTGGACTCCTTTGCAACTGGCAATGGCTATATCACTGATTTTCATGACTTACAAATTCTTCCCAATGGGAACGCTTTGATGATTGCATGGGACCCTCAAGTAATCGATATGACATCCGTTGTACCAGAAGGCCAACCTAATGTTACAGTTATTGGTTCTATTATCCAAATAATAGATAAGACAACAAAGAGTGTAATATTCCAATGGCGCTCATGGGATCACTTTAATATTACAGATACGAAACACGCTGACCTAACAAGTGCATATCAAATCTCCTATGTTCATTGTAATGCCGTAGAACTTGATTCTGATGGAGATATTCTTATTTCCAGTAGAAAAATGGATGAGATTACTAAAATAAGTTCTGTTAGTGGCGACATTATATGGAGACTTGGTGGGACCAATAACGAATTCACATTTCCCAACGACTCTATTATGTTTTGTAGTCAACATGATATTCGAAGAATTAACAATGGGAATATTACTTTGTTTGACAACACAAATCACACGAGTATTAGCCCAAGAGCTATCGAATATAAATTAGACGAAGATTATAAAACTGCAACAATAGTTTGGGAAAAATCGAATAGTACTGTTATAGATGCTAATATTTACGGCAGTTGCCAGCGCCTTGAAAATGGCAACACTTTTGTTAACTGGGGACAGGCTGAGAAATTCAGCACTAATATTACTGAAACAAAACAGGATGGAACTATTGTTTTCGAGCTAACAATGAATCCAGGGGAAGGAAACAATTCATACCGGTCTTTCAGAACAGATTGGTGTGACAGCGTATGCTTCAATGCAATGGAAAACATTGTTTCTCCCGATGATTTCCTCTTATTCAACTACCCAAACCCCGCTTCATACTTTACACTTTTTCAATTTACAGTAGCTGAGAAAAGCAATGTCAACTTACAAATCCATGATTCTTCCGGTAAATTGATTAGAAGTATCATAAATAAAGAACTCGAGAGAGGCTATTATGAAAAAGAATTAAACACGAGAGACTTCTCCTCTGGATTATATATATATACGTTGACTATTGGAAACAAAGCGAGTAGCAAAAAGTTAATTATTGAATAAGGCTAAGCACCTTAATTCTACATAAAGTACCCGAACAAGTTTTCATCCTTATTTACATATGTATAATCCATATTATGAGACTTCATCCTGGCGAGTAATGGCTCAAAATCTCTACTATCAGTAAGTTCTACACCAATAAATGCAGGTCCGTTTTCTCGTTCATTTTTCTTCATGTACTCGAAACGAGTAATATCATCATTTGGACCAAGAACTTCATCCAAAAACTCTCTTAAGGCTCCTGCCCTTTGGGGAAAACGAAGAATAAAGTAATGCATCAATCCTTCATAAATCAACGATTTCTCTTTAATCTCCTGCATTCTGGTAATATCATTATTGCTTCCACTAACAATACACACCACATTCTTACCTTTTATTTCTTCTTTATAATCTTCTAATGCAGATATAGTTAAAGCACCTGCCGGTTCCACTACTATAGCATCTTCATTGTATAATTTGAGGATATTAGTACAAATTCTACCTTCCGGAACTAATGTCATCTCATCAATTACCTCTTTGCATATCTCAAACGTTATATCTCCTACAGACTGGACCGCAGCCCCATCAACAAACTTGTCGATTTTATCTAACACAACTAATTTTCCTTGCTCCAAAGATTCCTTCATAGCTGGGGCACCCAACGGCTCTACACCTATAATCTTTGTTTTAGGACTTATTTTCTTAAAGTAAGACCCAACTCCACTGGCTAATCCTCCTCCACCAATAGGCACGAATAAATAATCAATTTCTTCTTGAATATCATTCAGGATTTCAACTCCAACTGTTCCTTGTCCTTGAATTACTTTCAGGTCATTGAAAGGATGAATAAACAATTTCCCACTCTCCTTAGCGTCTTTAATCGCAGCTGCATAAGCATCATCAAAAGTATCTCCATCAAGAATTACCTCTACCATATCTTTACCAAACATTTTAGCCTGCTTTACTTTTTGATCTGGTGTAGTTGAAGGCATATAAATCTTCCCCTTCACTCCCATTCTACTACACGACCAGGCAACTCCTTGCGAATGATTACCAGCACTTGCACAAACGATTCCTTTATCTAATTCTTCCTGAGTAGCAGTACTCATCAAATTGTAAGCTCCTCTTAATTTATAAGAACGAACATGTTGAACATCTTCTCTTTTCAAATAAACGTTACTACCGTATGCAGCCGAGAGATTATCGTTTTTTGCAAGAGGCGTATGTAATACAACACCTTTTAATTGCTTATCTGCATTAAGGATATCTTGGATATCGATCATTTTACTCATCATCTTGTTTTCTTAGAGGAAATCTGAAATACGAATATAAAAAAAGGAGATCACTTAAATAAGCGATCTCCTTTTCAAGAAGTTTTAGCTTCTTACTATTTTTCCTTGTTCTCTGGACGAAGTGATCTAACAGTTCTACCTGTAGTCCACATTTCAGAATCATATAATTCTTTTAATTCTGCTTCCAAGCCAACTCGGTAATCTTCTTTACCGTTTGTATCGATAGAGATTTGAGCTTCTTCTCCAGAAGCAACATTATCGTACAATTCTTCGAATACTGGCTTAACAGCATCATGGAATTTATCTTTCCAATCCAAAGCACCTCTTTGTGCTGTTGTAGAACAGTTAGCGTACATCCAATCCATTCCATTTTCTGCAACTAAAGGATATAAAGATTGAGTCGCTTCTTCAACAGTTTCGTTAAACGCTTCTGATGGAGAATGACCTCTTGATCTTAATACTTCGTACTGTGCTTGGAATATACCTTGTATAGCTCCCATTAATGTTCCTCTCTCTCCTGTTAAGTCAGAAAATACTTCTTTCTTAAAATCAGTTTGGAATAAATAACCTGAACCTACTGCGATACCCATTGCTTTAACTCTGTCTTCTGCTTTACCTGTAGCATCTTGAAAGATTGCATAACTAGAATTCAAACCTTTACCAGCAACGAACAATCTTCTTAAGCTAGTTCCTGAACCTTTAGGAGCAACTAAAATCACATCTACATCAGCTGGAGGAATAATTCCTGTTCTTTCCTTATAAGTGATTCCAAATCCATGAGAGAAATACAATGCGTCTCCAGGACTCAAGTTTTCTTTAACAGTAGGCCATAGTGCAATTTGAGCTGCATCAGAAAGCAAGTAACAAATGATTGTTCCTTTTTTTACTGCTTCTTCAATTTCGAATAAATTTTCACCTTCAACAAAGCCATCTGCAACAGCTTTATCCCAAGATTTTGAATTTTTTCTTTGACCAACTATTACGTTAATTCCGTTGTCTTTTTGGTTTAGCGCTTGTCCAGGACCTTGAACACCATAACCAATTACAGCTACTGTTTCTTCCTTTAAAACTTCTTGTGCTTTAGCTAACGGGAACTCTTCTCTTGTTACCACGTTTTCGTCTACTCCGCCAAAATTTATTACTGCCATTATTGTTGTTTTAAAATTTAAATTACTCCTTCCGGAAGGAAGTCACTCATTCCTTCCTCATTCTTAAGAATGGCAATACGGCCAGACTGAATAAATTCTAGAATATTATAGGGCTCTAAAATATAAAACAAAGAGGTGATATCCTCCTTGCTTCCTGTTTTTTCTATCACCATAAATTTAGAGGTAGCGTGTACAACTTTTGCACTATTACCATCCGAAATTTTCTGCAAATTCGTATTCGCAGCTTTATTTTTTACTTGCATTTTAAAGAAGGCTATTTCATTAAAAATAATGTCCTTATCCTCACTAATAAATACCTTATAAACTTCTATTATCTTATTTATTTGTTGCTGCAATCTATTAACCATTACTTCTGTACAAGTAACAACAACAGTAAATCTAGAAATACCTTTTCTTTCTGTTTCAGAAACAGTAAGACTTTCAATGTTGATTTTTCTTCGCGTAAAAACAATCGTAATCCGGTTCAAAATTCCAGCGGAATTTTGTACAAAGGCCGATATCGTGTATTTCTTCTTCTCGTTCATACTAACAAATCTTTCTCTTACTATTTAAGTCTAATATCGTGTACAGCCGCACCAGTTGGGATCATTGGAAATACATCTTCTTCCTTTTCAACCATAATCTCTAACATATAAGCTCCTTTGTGCTTAAACATAGCTTTTAAGGCGTCATCTAAATCTTCCCTCTTAGTTACTTTTTGTGCAGGTATTCCGTATCCCTTACTTATGATAGTAAATTCAGGGTTTACTAAATCAACAAAAGAATATCTGTTCTCAAAGAACATTCCTTGCCACTGCCTAACCATTCCCAAGAAGCTATTATTTAGAATAACAATCTTAACATCTGCCTTCTCTTGAGCAATTGTACCAAGCTCTTGGATATTCATTTGAAAACCTCCATCTCCAGAAATAGAAACCACTGTTCTATTAGGAGCTCCTATTTTTGCCCCAAAAGCAGCAGGTAATGAAAACCCCATCGTACCCAATCCGCCAGACGAAACAAAACTATCTGTTCTTTTGAACTTATAATATCTGGCCGCCATCATTTGGTGTTGACCCACATCAGGAACAATTACAGCATTACCGTTGGTTTGTTCGCTAATTCTACGAATAACTTCAGCCATTTTAATCTGGCCTTTCTTTGGATGTGTTTCTTTACTTATTACTTGTTTAAACTCTTTCTCGTAACAATCGGCAAATTTCTGATGCCATTTAGTATGATTACGTTCCTTAACTGCTGCCAACAATTTAGTCATAGCTCTTTTAGCATCACTAAGAATTATTACTTCTGGTTTTATGATTTTACCAACTTCTGCTGGATCTATCTCAATATGAATAATCTTAGCGTTAGGTAAGAATTTAGAAACATCACCAGTTACTCTATCATCAAATCGCATTCCCACAGCCAACACAACATCAGCTTCATCACTTAAAAAATTAGGACCATAATTACCATGCATTCCTAGTAATCCTACATGTAATTCATGATCCGTTGGGAAAGAAGATAAGCCGTGTAATGTTGACGCAACAGCTATTCCCGTTTTTTCAGCAAACTTCCTAACTACTTTTTCGGCCTTTGAAAT
>JABSPR010000360.1 GCA_013214975.1 Flavobacteriales bacterium | reverse complement strand
TAAGTAATCAATAACTGCTGTAGCCGAATTTCCTTTACCTACAAGAGCAAATGTACCAAATGGCTTATCTGGTTCTGAATTCGTTATCGTAACATGCTCTTCTTTATTTCCGTGAATAATAATATCTGAATGAAATAGAACAGAAACATCTGGTGCTAATAAAAAATTGCTTCCTGGATTAATCTTAATTGTTTTTGAAGAGGAAATAATCAAATTTTTATCAATTGAGTAATCTCCTTTTAAGATAATAATAGTATCAGCTAATATTTCGAATTTAATATTTCGATTCTTCAATATCTCAGATGTAATGTTTGATGTGATCTCAGTATCAGAGGTGCTCTGATCCACATTGCTTAACTCATTAGAATTAAGATTTTCTAATGTAGTAAATTGAGCATTCAAGTATTCATTATTAAACGTGTTGTTGCCTTTACTTAGTTCTGAAATTTGTGCATCCAATGATTTGTATAAATAGGATTCTTTAGTTAACTGCTTGTATAATGTTGTCTTAAATAACTCTTTCTCTATTTCAATATCCATATCTGAAGCAAAAAGATCTAATAACCCATTCGCCAGATCGTTGCTTTTGATATTTTCTTCAGATGTAAAGTTGTTCCCATCAAATATGGGGTAAAGGCGACCTCTACTGAAATCATAAATAATCTTTATAGCTGCGCAATTTGTTAAGTTGAGTTCCGAATAAAGGTCTCTAAAAGCTAATAATTTAGCGATGTAGCTATTGTCAATATAATTTTCCAATAAATGATATTCTTTCGATGCGACTGCCTCAATCAATAATTCACCGATTTTCTCTCCTCTTGATTTTAAGGAATCATTCTTCGATTTTACTTTATAGTTTTTTTTAGTTCCGGAATTACCAATTATGGCATAATTGGTAATTCCATAATATTTTTCCAAGAAATCTTTGGCTATCCTTTCAGACCAGAAGTATTCATTAATAATTTCATCATTAAAATTAAATGCAACTAATTTAGAGGAAGGAGCTATTAAGTCATTAGCTACAGCATAGGAATTAATAAGGGCCCCTAATATTCCACTATTACTTGCTTTATCCAAGATGAAATCCTTGGAAAGGTCATGATAAATGCCAGGCCCAGAGAGCTTTACGCGATATTGATGTTTGATTGTAGCGTCGGTATGCTTTATTTTAATTTTATATCGTTTGCTATTAATTTGTAAATTTCCTTTAACCCATTTATTATTTATAGGTATTTGGTTCCCGTATTCTTCCAGTTTTTTTAATGGCTTTTTCTTAAGTTCAACGGTTATAAACTCACTCACACTAGAGGTCAGCTCAGGAGAGGAATTACATCCATAGAGATAAAAAGAAAAAATGGTTATTGCGAAATAGATATTTTTCATTTCAGTATCGTCGAATTGGTAAAAAGAAATTTAAATTTACAATGTACTTAACTGTTCTAATATATAGTTGAGCATTTTAAACCAAATATAGTAACCCAAGTTTTAATGCCATATAAACTTCCAATAGAATTATCAAATAGGATCACATTGTCAGAAATGGATTCGGTTAAACTATTGGAAAGAAAGGATACTAAATTTGGCTTTTCGAGCGAAATAATGGACGAACTAATCATTTTTATGGCTAAGAATTATCGTAGTCTAGAGGTGGAGGGAATGATTTCTAGTGAGTACCATACATTATATTACGATACTAAAGACTTTGATTGTTACCTAGCTCATCATAATGCAAGAGTAAATAGGTATAAAGTGAGATATCGAAGATATGGAGACGCTGATTGCTATTTGGAAACTAAAATAA
Source organism: Flavobacteriales bacterium (assembly GCA_013214975.1). NCBI lineage: Bacteria > Pseudomonadati > Bacteroidota > Flavobacteriia > Flavobacteriales > Flavobacteriales bacterium. The sequence continues at coordinate 3,946 of JABSPR010000360.1, read as the reverse complement.
AGAACAATAAAGGGAAAACAATAAAGCAAAGAAAGAAGAATAAAAGTATTCCGTTAGAGCTAAATGAAAAAGCAAAAAACTTTATTCAGAAAACATTAGGTGATATACCTATCGATAGCTTGATACCACAAACATGGGTGCATTACAAAAGAATGACCTTCGTGAATCTTGAATTAAAAGAGAGAATAACTTTGGATATCGATTTAATATTTGAAAAAATAGATATAAAAGGTAACGTGCTTAAAAAAATTGAAACACCCGCATTAATTATTGCAGAAGCAAAGCAAGATGGACTTTCAAAAAACTCTTTTTTTCTCCAGTTTATGCGAGAGAAAAAGATTGGAGAAATGGGTATGAGTAAATATTGCATGGGTACCATGTTATTAAACGAAAAGATAAAACAAAACAGATTTAAGAAAAAACGTCTTTTTTTAGATAAATTGCATCATGGGTATAATTGAAATTTTAGAAAACACCAAATTCTTAGGGAATAGGTTAATTGATGTTCAGGATTTACAAGAGTTAGTATTTCGTTTCTTGATAAATGGAGTATTTGCATATTGGGTAGCAAAAGGTATTTATTACAATAGGTACAAGGTATCAAAGTATCTATATACTTTCCTCCTTTTCAATGTATGTATATTTCTTGTCTGTACATTATTAAGTGGTATTAAGTTAAGTATTGGATTCGCGTTTGGCTTGTTTGCAGTATTCTCTATTCTGAGATATAGGACCGAACCTATACCTATTAAGGAAATGACATACCTCTTCGTGATAATTACCTTATCGATAATTAATGCGCTATCTAATAAGAAGGTTAGTTATTTGGAATTAATGTTCACCAATTTAGCAATAGTAGGAACTGTATACCTTTTAGAAACGTTGGTTAACAAGTCGGGAAGTTCTACTAAGAGCGTTACTTATGAAAAGATAAAATTGATTAAACCGGAACATAAGAGTGAGATGATCGAAGATTTAAAAGAAAGAACCGGTTTAAATGTATACGATGCTAAAGTTGAAAGAATAAACTTCCTCAACGATACAGCAAGAGTAACAATTTATTTTACCGAAGCTTAATTATCTCCCTAAACAACTTTTAGTTAAGTTGTGATTTATAGGCACTTGTATTCTTTAGTTAAAGGATAGATAAACCAGATCCATTCTATAAAAGGTTATTAAATATGTGCTTTTGCGTGCTATTTTCCACTAGTTAATTTCATGTATTAAAGTTAAGTCTTAACCAAAAAGCAACACTTGAGACTGTTATTGAAATCTTCTAGCATTTTGATTGTTACGTGCATGATTATCTGCACCAATGGTTTCGTGCAAAGTATTCTAGTTAATCGGCTAGAACTGTTTTATAACCCAGCAACACATGATGTTAAAGGGCAAAATAAAAGCATATTAGATTCTGCTCTAGAATCTGTAGGGGCAGAAAATCTGAAGCAGATATATATCCTTGGATTTTGTGATAATCAAGGGTCTTATGAATACAATAGGAGTCTTTTACAGCAAAGAGTTGATGCCGTTAAGAACTATATAATCAGTAAGGGAACGTTTTCAAAACAAATTGTTCTTAGTATAGGTGTTGGAAGGGCAAATGGAACGATTAATAAAGATGATACGAAGTTAATGGCGTATAATAGAAGAGTTGAACTTTGTTATAAGATATCAACGCCAAATAGCACTCTTAGCTTTCTATTTGAAGAAGATTCATTCATAAAACCTTCATCCAAAATTATAGGGGGAGAAGATACAACCACCTTAGTCGGTAACGTGGATGAAGCACTAGCTCCTAAGCCAGAACAGATAATCGAAGAAGTGATTGAATCTGAACCTGAACCTGAAATTTTCAATAGAAAACTTAAAGCGAGGATTGATAAAATTCTTAGCACGGATATTTACTCTCTTGAAGATGAATTAGATGACGAAAGTGAATTAGAATCTAGTGTGATTTATTATAAGGAGAAAGTAAAATTGGGTATGGATAAGATCTTTGAGGAATCTTTGCATGAGATTGTTGAGAAAGGCGTTACAAAAGAGGAGATATCCGAATATAATAATTCTTTAAAAACTAAAATTGATACGCTTTTAGCAAGTAGTAATATCAGAGAGGAATTAGCATTAGATGAAACGGGAATATTAGATTCTAGTGTCGTTGCCTATAACGAAGTTATCAGAATAGAAATAGAGAAATTATTTGAAGAAGAGTTGTTTCAAATGACCAGCGATAATGCTGTAGAAGGTGACTTCGCAGTAGAAGAGGATGTTATTGTCGCCGTTGATAAAGAAATTCCTGTTGAAGACAAATTGGGTAATCTTAGTAATAATAGCATTGTTTCGGCTTCTGATAAAAAAAACACAGAGGCATCGGATCAATTGTCAACTCTAAACGAACCTCCTAAAGATATTTTACCTATCAACACCAATACTGTAATTGCTAATTCCAATAGAAATGGTAACGGTATAAAGACTAGCTCAATTCCAGAATTATCTGTTTAAGATGATTTTAAAGGTCTTGGTAGTAAAAACGCATCTACATCATCTGTAAAAACTACAGAAATAGAAGAGAATAAGAATAGTGGCCAAATCAATGAGAAAGCAACAGATGTACAATCAACTTTGGATGGTATTCCGGAAATGTCGGTTATCGATGGATCTGACAATTTTGACAGTTATAAAACGGCTGGAGTAGATAATGTAGAGCAAGGCAATTTGACCAATGTTGCGCCGAAAGAAAATATACTGCAACCCCAAACTTTTAGTGAAGATAATTTAACGTCTGTTTCGGAGAATAAGAACCCTAACAATTCTCCAAATCCTACTACAAGTATTTCTGGAAATAATGAGGCTCCTAAACATTCTATTAATTCTGAAATTATAAAGGAACTAGAAACCTCCACCGATTATAACAAATCTCTTTATGAAGCAATGGATTCATTTAATCAAAATAATATTCCAAACACCACGAAAGGTGTTAGTTCAAAAGAGAAGTTTAATCAAGAAGATCTAACGGATCTTAAATCGCTTAATAACAACGAAAGAGTATATGAAGGCGATATTCCTATTGATGACGAAGAAAAAAACATTAACCGACGTGTAGAAATTCAAGTTGCGAATTAAAAGTAATTGTCTAATCTTCTTCCACTTCTTTAATTTCCATCATCTTAAATATTAATTTTACAGCATAAGATGTGCTTATCAGATGTTGTCCAAAAAGATCATATTTCTTTTTTTTATTGTTCTCTCTAGTCATTCCTTTTCTCAAAAGGTAAATGAGCAAAAGGTAGTACTGTACTACGGAGAAGGTAAAAAAGAATTGAAAAAGAATCAGAAAACAATTCTTGATTCTATTCTTGGAGTAAAAGATATTATCGAAAAAATTCAAAGAATAAAGATTACTGGATATTGTGATTTTAAAGGGTCAAAAGGATCTAATTTGTCATTATCCATCGATAGAGCCCAGATAGTTAAAAGCTATTTAGTGAAAAATGGCGTTCCTCAAAGAAAATTTTCATGGTGTGAAGGGAGAGGAGAGGAGAACAGTAACGATAATATTCATATTAAGAGTGGTGTACCCAATCAGCGAAGGGTAGAATTGGTTTATTATTTAGATAAAGAAGAGTTGATATTAGATGCTATTTCATTATCTCCTGATATTCCTGAAATTGTAATAGATGCAATAGTAGAAGTTAAAATAGATACATTAATTAAAACTCCAGATTCTATAGAGGTTACTTTGTCAGAACCAGTAATTAAAACAAGTACTGTTATTCATATTAAGGAGGTAATAAAAACGGATACCATTAATATAGTAGACAGTATTCCTGAAATCATGGATGATACAGAAAAACTGAAGACAATTATAGATATGGAAATTGGTGAAAAGCTGGTTGTGCCGAACCTTAATTTTTTGCCGGGGAGGCATTTCTTAAAAGAAACTTCG
>JABSPR010000359.1 GCA_013214975.1 Flavobacteriales bacterium | reverse complement strand
CGATATTATTAATTATGCTATTTTTGCTATGATCCGGCTTGATGAGCAGGGTGAATCATAGACCAACCAACACCAAAATTATTATTTAATAATGAAGCTGTTATTACTCGTTTCTCGTATTTTGGTCGGAGCCTTATTTATAGTTTCGGGGTTGATAAAAGCCAATGATCCATTAGGTTTTTCATATAAACTCGCTGAGTATTTTTCTGAAGACGTTCTTGGGTTTGTATGGTTGGGAGACCTTGCTCTTCCTTTAGCTGTTTTTATCTGTATTGTGGAAATTGTACTTGGTGTAGCTTGTTTATTTGGAGCCAAAATGAAACTAGTTTCAAATTCTCTGTTGGGTATGATTCTTTTTTTTACCTTCTTAACCTGGTTTTCCGCTTATTTTGAAAAAGTAACAGACTGTGGTTGTTTTGGAGATGCTCTTAAACTTACACCATGGGAATCCTTTTCAAAAGATGTTGTCTTAACTTTTTTTATCTCGGTTTTGTTTTTTAATAGAAAGAATATCGATAGCAACACATCAGAACAAAACAAGTATTACTTAACAGGGGCAGTTGTTTTTATAGCTGTTTTTTGTCTGTTCATTCTAAATAATACTTGGGCTTTTCCTATTTATTTTACGGCGTTACTCGGGTTGTTTCTTGTGCTCGTGAAAATGTTTATCAATAACGAAATAGAAGAATGGATAATGGGTGCATTAACTGCCGTTATCTCGTTATACTTTGCTCTATTTTGTTTGAATCATTTACCGATAAAAGACTTTAGACCGTATGCTGTTGGAAAGAGTATTACAGAACAAATGGTTGTTCCCGAAGGTGCGCCAATTGATGAATATCAAACTATTTACAAGATAAAAAGCAAATCTACGGGGGTAGTGTCGGATGTAGATAGTAAGGTGTATTTGTCGGATAGATTGTGGGAGAATAAAGATTTGGAGATATTAAAAGGGGAGACAATAACCAATTTAATAAAGGAAGGCTATCATCCGCCCATTCATGATTTTATTATCTCTAATATGCAAGGAGAGGATGTAAATGATGAAATACTGAACAACGAAGAGGTGAGTTTTATGCTAGTCGCATATCAAATAAACCAAAGCAACGTAGGAGCCCAAAAAGAAATTAACGAGTTGGTAGACAAAATTGCCGCATCAGGATTTGATTTTAAAGGGATATCCGCATCCTTAGACAATAATGTGCAGGAATTTCGTCATGAGAATCAATCGATGTTTCCATATTATTCGGCAGATGAAACAACCTTGAAAACGATTATTAGATCTAACCCAGGATTGGTTATGATGCGGAATGGTAGAATCTTAGGGAAATGGCATTATAAGAATTTACCTTCTATGTCAGATATTGAAGAGATTAAAAACAAAGCCAGTTGATAGAATTTATTCTTAAGCGTCTTTTTTATGGGTTCTGGGTTCTCTTTGGAGTAACTACAGTGGTATTTATACTGTTTAATGTACTGCCAGGGGACCCCGCTCGTATGGTACTTGGTAAGCATGCAGATGTAGAATTGATTAAAATGATTAACAAGGATCTAGGGCGAGATAAACCATTGCCAATGCAGTACATCATGTATTTGAATGATTTATGTCCGGTTTCTTTACATGAGACTAAAGACGAAGACAGTTTTATATACCTTAATGAAGACAAATATGAATATGTTGAGCTGTTTGCTCTTAGTGATTCAAAAACTATAGTAGCAAAATGGCCATATTTAAGAAGGTCCTACCAAACAAAAAAGAAAGTCTCTGAGATAATTGCTGAAAGGATGCCTAAAACCGCTTTGTTGGCGGTTTCTTCGATGCTTATTGCAACTGTTTTAGGAATAATATTGGGAATAATAATGGCCATTAATAAGGATTCGTTTATTGATAGGGCGCTTCTCGTTATATCAGTTTTAGGCATGTCTTTACCTTCTTTTTTTTCCGGAATAATTATTGCTTATGTATTCGGTTATGTTTTATCTGATTTGACAGGACTAAATATGCATGGTAATCTTTACGAGATAGATCCTTTTGAAGGTGAAGTATTAGCTTTGAAAAATTTAATTTTACCGACTTTGACTCTTGGTATGAGGCCTTTGGCTGTGGTTGTTCAGCTTACGCGCAATTCTATGCTTGAAGTTTTAGCGATGGATTACATTCGTACGGCATCTGCTAAGGGATTAAGTAAATTTAATGTTATCGTAAAGCATGCGTTGAAGAATGCATTAAATCCTGTTATTACAACAGTATCAGGTTGGTTTGCAAGCTTAATGGCAGGTGCCATCTTTGTTGAGTTTATATTTGATTGGAAAGGAATAGGATTAGAGATAGTACTAGCACTAGGTAAAATGGACCTTCCTGTAGTGATGGGTGCAACGTTGGTGTTTGCGCTAATATTTGTAGTGGTGAATATTCTCGTTGACATTACATATGGAATTTTGGATCCTCGAGTAAGAATTAAATAACTGTTGCTTTCATGAGAAAAAAGATTGTTGCTGGAAATTGGAAATTAAATAAAACCAAAGAAGAAGCAATTGATTTAGTACGTCAAATAGTAACTAAATCAGCGTATTTGAAAAAAGAAGAATGTACCGTTATAATTGCTCCTCCATATCCTTTTATAACTTTGACTTCAGAAATTGCCGAAGGGAACAAAAACGTTTTCATAGCCGCACAAGATTGTAGTAGATTTGAAGAGGGTGGCTATACAGGAGAAGTATCGGCTAGTATGCTTGCTTCTGTGGGCGTGAAGTATATTATTCTAGGACATTCAGAAAGGAGAGAATTTTTTGGTGAAGGCAGTTCTGAATTGATCGAAAAAGTGAAAAGGACTATTGATGCTGGTCTTATTCCAGTTTTCTGCTGTGGAGAGCAAGCAGTTGATAGAGAGAATCACAAGCATTTCGCTGTTCTTGAAGAGCAGTTATCGTCTGTTTTGTTCGGATTTTCTAAGGAAGAGTTAAGCAGTATCGTGATTGCATACGAGCCAGTTTGGTCTATTGGAACTGGAGTAACAGCAACTCCCAAAATAGCGCAAGAAACTCATATGTTTATTCGACGTTTAATCGAGTCTAAATATGGAGTTGATT
>JABSPR010000358.1 GCA_013214975.1 Flavobacteriales bacterium | reverse complement strand
GGTGCCAATGGTGCTGGTAAATCTACACTCTTAAAAATATTCTCGGGTGAGATAGAATCTACCTCTGGAACTGTAATAATGGATAAGGGCGCAAGGATGGCTGTGCTGAAGCAGGATCACTTCGAGTTTGATGAGTTCACTGTCCTTGAAACGGTAATAATGGGTTACAAGGAGCTTTATCAAGTAATGAAGGCGAAAGATGCCATTTATGCGAAAGAAGACTTTTCGGAGGCGGATGGTGATAAGGCAGGAGAATTGGAGACACAGTTTGCGGAAATGGACGGATGGAATGCTGAAAGCGGCGCTGCTGGTTTGTTAAGTGGATTGGGTGTTGGTGAAGAATTGCATTCTCTGTTAATGAAAGATATCAGCGGGACTCATAAAGTTAAAATCCTTCTTTCTCAAGCATTATTTGGAAATCCAGATATCCTGCTATTAGATGAGCCGACGAATGATTTAGATGTAAATACTATAATGTGGTTGGAAAATTTTTTAGCCGATTATAAGAAAACTGTAATCGTTGTTTCGCATGATAGGCACTTCTTGGATCATGTGTGTACGCATATTGTAGATATTGATTTTAGTGCTGTAGAATTATATACTGGGAATTATACGTTCTGGTATCAGGCTAGTCAATTAGCATCAAGACAGAGGTCTGATAAGAATAAGAAAACAGAAGACAAGCGGAAAGAGCTTCAGGACTTTGTTAGACGTTTTAGTGCAAATGCATCTAAGTCTAAACAAGCTACAAGTCGTAAGAAGCTATTGGATAAATTAAATGTGGATGCAATTAAGCCTTCAACAAGAAAGTATCCTGCTATCATTTTTGATCAAGAAAGAGAAGCAGGTAATCAGTTATTGAATGTTAAAGATTTGTCTAAAACTGTTGATGGTAATTCTGTTTTTAAAAACATTAACCTGAATATAAAGAAAGGGGATAAAGTGGCTGTTATCTGTAAGGATAGTATGCCTATCACGGCTTTATTTGAAGTTCTAATTGGGAACTCTCCTCAAGATGCAGGTACAATAGAATGGGGTGTTACAATTACGAATGCCTACATGCCCAATGAAAATGCAGACTATTTTACAGATGAATATAATTTGATCGATTGGTTAAGACAATATTCTGAAGAAAAGGACGAAACATTTATTAGAGGGTATTTAGGAAAAATGCTTTTTTCTGGGGAAGAAACATTTAAAAAGACGAATGTTCTATCTGGAGGTGAAAAAGTGAGGTGTATGTTGTCGAGAGCGATGTTGCAATCTGCGAATTTCTTATTGTTAGATGAGCCAACAAATCACTTAGACTTAGAGTCTATTACAGCATTAAATAACTCATTGATTGATTATAAAGGGACATTGTTGTTTACATCTCATGATCATGAGTTTACAAATACGATAGCAAATAGAATAATAGAGATTACCCCCAATGGGATAATAGATAAGGAAATGACATTCGATGAGTACTTGTCGGATGATAAGGTGAAGGCTCTTAGAGAGAAGGAGCTTAGTTAGTTTAATCAATATAAGTAAAAATGAAAAATAGAAATTTATTTGTTCTCACAGGCTGCTTAGCCTTAGGCTTAAGTTCTTGTGATCAAAGTTCGGATACTGCAGATGTTGTTGTGGAGTCTGAATTGGAAAAAGTGAGTTATATGCTAGGGCAGGATATTGGAAAAAATATAGTGTCGTTAGGAATGGATTCAATTAGTATGGGTGCATATAATAAAGGATTATCAGATGTGATGAATGAAGAGGAGAGTTTGTTTGATGAGCAAGAAGTAAGACAAACTTTGCAAGCTCATTTTCAATCTTTACAACAAGCAAAAGTTCAGGAAAAAATGCAAGAAGCAGAACCGAAAAAAGAGGAAGGAGAGGCTTTTTTAGCAGAGAATGCAACAAGAGAAGGTGTAGTTACTTTGCCTAGTGGATTACAATATGAAGTAATTACAGAAGGAACGGGTGTGATGCCAACTGTTAATGATAAGGTGGAAACACATTATCATGGAACATTTATGGATGGTTCGGTATTCGATAGTTCAGTTGAAAGAGGAGAAACGGTGACTTTCCCTGTAAATGGTGTGATAAGTGCTTGGACGGAAGCATTACAGTTAATGAAGGAAGGAGCAAAGTGGAAACTTTACTGTCCTTACGATTTGGCTTATGGGCCAAACGGAAATGGAAGAATAGGACCATTTGAGGTTCTTGTCTTTGAAGTAGAGTTGATAGCCATTGCTAAATAGAGAATAGATATGCGCACTTAACTTAAAGTGCACCAACTAAAAAAAGCATCTTCCGTAAAGAAGATGCTTTTTTTATTATATAAGAAATGAAGAAAATTTCATTGGGCCGCTACAGCCCGAGCTATTATTCGAAGATAAATCTATAATAAAACGGTTTGTTATATAGTTCGAATATAATGGATAATTTTGCATATGTAAGAAAATTGACATAATTGCACATTATTATAAGTATGTGTCCATGAATAAAGGTAGTTAGTTTAAGTTAGTACGCCAGTGATGCGTAAGGAAGTGTAAAACTATAGCGATATTTTGCTATTCTAGGGGGTAAAAGTGAAATTCGATCAATTAATTTAAGAGTCACTAAAATGGTACACTCAATATTGATCAGATTTTATAAAAAATTTAATAAAAGTAGGCTATTATTTCGGGTAGTTCATTTGTTGAAATCCCATTGATAGCAATGATTTCGCCTCCGAATATGAAGTCTTCTTTCATTTTGTAGTCCATAACACGTCCTCCTGCTTCTGTAACTATCAGACTACCAGCTGCTACATCCCATGCATTTAGTCCGAATTCGAAAAAACAATCGAATCTGCCACATGCCATGTAAGATAAATCTGCTGCAGCTGACCCTAATCGCCTAATTCCTCTAGATTTCTGAACAACTTCATTGAAGGTAGCCATGTAAGGTTTTATAAAATCAAAGTCTGTGTAAGGAAAACCGGTTGCAACGAGCGAATTTGCAAGTTTTATTGTTTCCGAAACACGGATAGTTTTATTATTCAAAGTTGCTCCGCCATCTATATGAGCAGAAAAGCATTCTTCGTTATTGATCTCGTAAACTACTCCGATAATAATTTCATTATTTCGTTGTAGCGCAATGCTAACACAGAATACAGGGATATTGTGAATGAAGTTAGTTGTTCCGTCTAAGGGGTCTATTATCCAGTTATATACATCTTTAGCGTCTGTTCCAGACTCCTCTGCTATGACTCCTGCTTCTGGTAATATTGTTCTTAACTGTTCAATTATCGCTTTTTCGGCCATTTTGTCGACGTAAGTAACGAAGTCGTTTTTTCCCTTTATCTCAAAATTGGGAGTGTCGTGCTGTTTTCTTTCTGTAAGAATCATTTTACCAACCTGTATGCTTACTGCGCATACTTGTTTTCGGATCTCACTAAGCTGCATTCAGTGCTGTGTTTTTGTTTTTTTGAGTATAAATAATACCGATAATACCTAGTAGGATAAATGCGCTAGAAATTAGTTCGGCTTGGGTTATCTCGCTTCCCAATATGTTATAGGTGGAATTTACTCTGATCTTTTCTATGAAGAACCGTTCTACTCCATTGATAATTAGGTATATGGAAAAGAGCATACCTGGAGTAGAAATTTTTTTTCTGTACGACCATAGAATAACAAACAAGATAATGTTTAGAATGCTTTCGTAAAGTGGAGTGGGCCACGCTTTACCGGTTAAGCTTTCTAGTCCCATACGAGCAAAATCTTGTTGTAGATTTACGCCAATCACATTATTTTCGTATCCGTATGCCCAAACCCATTCTGGGAATATGCTTAACCAGTCTGGCATTGGAGTATCATTTGGAATTCCCCAGTCACCATCGCCAGAGACATGACATCCTATTCTCCCTATTCCATAACTTAATAGAAGGATAGGAGCGAATGAATCAAACATATGAATTAAGCCCAAGTTGTTTTTCTTTCCATAAATCAAAAGACCAATTGCCCCTCCAAGTAATCCTCCATAATAAGTTAATCCACTAAATGACAAGATAGACCCCATTGGGTCAAGCATGAAATCATCTAAATATTCAAGGTTGTGAAAAATTTTGGCACCTGTTAAGCCTAAAATCGCGCTTATCATCACCATGTTTCCGGCATGCTGATTGGGGGAGACGAGATGATTAATCCATTTAGGAGTTTTGAGAACCTCGGTTTGCTTCTCTTTGTATCTTAGGTAGGCTGCGAGTACTGCCCCGAAAACACCTCCAGGTAAACTTCCTTTTAGGCTAAGTATCATTTCTTGAGGGTTAATAACAAACCCATCATAATCCATGAATAGAAGAATTATTTTATAGCCAAGTAGAAACCCAATTATTGCAGAAGAAATTAACTCTAGTATAGTTGCAGGTTCACCTACAAATATTTTATTTATTGTAGGATTGAAATGCCCTTCATTTTCTTTCCTTTTCAATTCTTTTGCTAAAAAGTAGCTACCTGAAAGAAATGCAAGAGCAACAAAAAAACCAAAGCTTTGAATTGGTAGGGGGAAGTTGATTCCAAATAAATCAAGTAAGAGATCTGAAATTCGTGGGTACATAAATTGCTATGAGTTTATTAAAACTTCTTTTTGGTTTTTAATCGATCCTTTAATAACGCAGTCATCGTCTAGTGTTTCTGACGTTGTTAGATAAATAGAATTTATCATGCTTTCGTTAAAAGTAGCTTTAACTCGAATGTAATTTTCTGTAAATCCTGAGATATATCCATCTTTATTTTCACTTTCAAACAGAACAAGTTTGTCGCCTTGTAGATTGTCGTTATAAAACTTTCTCTTTTTCTTTTCTGAAAGTATTTGGAGCATTTTTCTTCTTTCTGTTCTTTCTTTCATCGGAACGATATCTTTGTTTCTTAAAGCGGTAGTGTTATCCCGTTCTGAATATGTAAAGACGTGTAGATAAGACACATTTAGATCATTTAAAAAGTTATATGTTTCAAGAAAGTCTTCTTTTGATTCTCCAGGGTATCCCACAATAACATCAACTCCGATACAACAATTGGAAATAGAGCGATGGATCAGTTCGATTTTTTCTTGGTAATCCTCTTTGTTATACTTTCTACGCATTGCCTTAAGGATTACGTTTGATCCAGATTGTAAAGGGATATGAAAGTGGGGCATTATTTTGTTTGAAGCACTAACTAGTGCTACAATTTCTTTAGATAGTAAGTTCGGTTCAATAGAAGATATTCGGAGTCTAGTTAAATATTCAAGTTTGTTTAGTTCAACGAGTAAATCGTAGAATGTCTCATTCGTATCCTTGCCAAAGTCACCAATGTTTACCCCTGTAAGAACGATTTCTTTGACTCCTGTGGCAATAACTTCTTTCGCCTTTAGAACGGTTTGATTTACGTTGCCGCTTCTACTTGTGCCACGTGCTAGTGGGATAGTGCAAAACGAACAATGGTAGTCGCATCCGTCTTGAACTTTCAAGAACGATCTTGTTCGTTCGTTGCTTGAATATGCAGGGACAAATTCTTTGGTATCGCGGATGCTTTCGTTGTGTATTTGAACTTGTTCTTGGCCTTGCCATGAACTAATATGTTCTTTGATGTTAAATTTTTCGGACGCACCTAATACTAAGTTTACTCCTGGTATTTCAGAAATCTCTTTAGGTTTAAGCTGAGCGTAGCATCCAATTATTATTATAAATGCTTCGGGTGCATGGCTTAACGCATCTTTAACTAAGCGGCGACATTTCTTATCCGCGTTATCTGTAACAGAACAGGTGTTAATTACATATATATTCGGATCATTATAGAAATCAACTTTTGCATATCCGGCTTCCGTAAGCTCCCTTGAAATGGAGGAGGTTTCGGAGAAATTGAGCTTACACCCGAGCGTATAGTATGCTACTTTTTTCAGTGGATTCATGTTGCAAATTTAATACAAAAACACATGTTTTACGCGGGTTTGCAAACAATGCTGTTGATAAGATTGTTTAAAAAAGCTTTTTATGTTGAATTCAACATCTGAACGGAATTAATATCATTACCGGATATAATAATTACAAATAATGAGAATTAAGGAATGCATTTATTTTGCCGCTATTTTAGTGATTGTAGGCTGTTCAAATGGAAGAAATAGTGGAGAAGGGAAAACGGTTTTTAGGTACAATGAGCCAGGAGGGATAGTTTCTTTAGATCCTGCTTATGCAGGAAATGTTGAAGACATGTGGGTTATTTCTCAAATGTTTAATGGTTTAGTTCAAATGGATGAAACTCTTGGTATCCAGCCAAGTATTGCTAAGTCTTGGGAGGTGAGCGAAGATGGTTTGGTGTATAGGTTTAGCTTAAGAGACGATGTTTTTTTTCACGACCATGAATTGTTTAAAGAAGGTAAGGGGCGAAAAGTTGTAGCTTCTGATTTTGTGAACAGCTACTTCCGGTTAACAGATATGGAGGTTGCTTCCACAGGGGGGTGGCTTCTTAAAAATATCGACGATAGCGAAAAAAGCAATCATTTGGGCTTCGTTGCAGAGAACGATTCTACCCTGAAGATCTTTCTTAAACGTCCTTCATCCTCTTTTCTTTCCAAATTAACCATGGCTTATTTCTCTGTAGTGCCTTATGAGATTGTAGAGCATTACGGGAAGGAATTTAGAAGAAACCCAATCGGAACCGGACCATTTAAATTTAAATTATGGAAAGAGGGTATAAAGATCGTTTTGGTGAAGAATGACAGCTATTTTGAATTTGAGGACACTACTAGGCTTCCTTATTTAGATGCGGTCGCTATCTCTTTTAGCTCAGATCCACAACGTAACGTAGAGTTTCTTGAGTTTTTGAAAGGAAACTTAGATTGCTATTCAGGGCAGTTACCTCCTTCCTTAAAGGATGAAGTGTTTCATAGGAACGGAGAATTAACGGATAAGTACAAGGGTAGAATTAAAGTAGAGAAACAGACTTGGCTTAAAACAGATTATTTAGGTTTTTTAATGGATGAAAGTTTGGACATGGTTAAAGGCAGTCCATATGCTATTAAGGAGGTTCGGCAGGCAATTAATTATGGAATAAATAAAAAGAAATTAATAGAGTATGTAAGAGGCGGGATTGGTTATCCAGCAATTTCAGGTTTTGTACCTAAAGGGATGCCTTCTTATAATGAGAAAATAGTGAAGGGATTTGCTTACGATCCGGATAAGTCAAGGGCTTTATTGAGGAAAGCTGGTTTCCCGAATGGAGAGGGTCTGCCTAAATTGTCGTTAGGAATGACAACAACTGAAAAGGAGATTTACGAATTTGTTCAGGGGCAATTAGCGGATATTGGTATTGAGATAGAGTTAAATATTAATCCTACTGCTATACATCGTCAAAAGAGAACAAGTTCAGGGTTAAATTTCTTTCAAAGAAACTGGGTGGGCGATTACCGTGATGCAGCTAATTTTTTAGGTTTGTTTTACAGTCCCAATCCCAATAGTCTTAATAATACCAGATTTAATAACAAGGAGTTTGATGCTCTTTATGAGAAAGCTATTATTGAATTGAATGACTCGATTAGGCATACTTATCATCAGAAAATGGATAGCATTCTTGTTGAGGAAGCTCCAATTGTTCCTTTGTTCTATGATGAAGTATTGTTTTTAACGCAAAAAAACGTTGAAGGACTAGGAACGAATCCTTTAAAAGCATTAGTGTTGAAAAGGGTCCAAATTACAAATTAGTCTCTTTCTGGAAACTTAGGTATGTAGTAATTGGATAATGATCTGAATACTCTTTGTTTATTCTATTGTAATTATCTGACTTTATTTGGTTACTGTGGAGTATGAAATCTATCCGGACAGATGGGAATTTCCCGATATAAGTAGGACCCATAAGCTGTCCACCGTTTTCGAAAGAATCCATCATATCATTAGCGATAGTATTAAACACATAACTAAAAGGCGTGTCATTAAAGTCACCACAAACTAATGTATGGTAATTGCATTTATCCATGTGCTCCTTGATTTTTTTTGCTTGACCGGAGCGTCGAGCAAAAGCATCTTTTATTCTTAAGCTGATCGTTGTCAGTCCTTTTATCTGCTCTTGGTTATCTGTATCATTCAATTTGTCTAAGAAAGCATAATCTTCTCTTTTAAGGCCTACTGAAGCTAAGTGAAGGTTGTACACTCTTATTGTATCTGTTTCGATAACGATATCACTATATATACAGAGATCATTTCCTTGGTTATCAAAGCGAACTTGACCTTTATTGAAAATTGGGTATTTGCTAAAAGTTGCAATTCCCCAATGGTGTTTTTTTCTTGTGTCCCATTCTATATCCTGTATATGCTCGTATTTAGTTTTTGGAATTTCTTTAATTGTTTCAAGAGTCTTATAGTAGCTCTTATCATCGGAATAGAAAAACTCCTGAAAGCATACTATATCAGCGTTTTCTTCAAGAACAAGATTCATTATATCATTCTTTGTTTCTTTTTCTTTTCGCCAGCCATACAAATCAAATAGTCGCACATTGTAAGACATTACCTTAATAGATGATTTAACTGAAGGTTTTCCCCCTCCGGCTAGGTTGAATTGAATCATGCTCGGATAGTAGCTGTAACCAGCTATAAGAAGTAAGAGTGAGATAAAAATTTTATTTGATTTCACTAGCCCCCAGAAAACAACGAAGAGAAAGTTTGCTATAACGAGATATGGAAAAACAATACCTAAGAAGGCAGTAACCCAAAATATAGATGCATCTATAAATGGATTTAAATAGGCGAGTCCAAGAAGAAACGCGAAAAAATAATTAATATATAATACGAGTCGTGTGGTAAGATTTTTCAACGAATATTCTTTTGTTAATTTTTATTGCTTTCGTCGAAAAGAATTCTTTTTTCTTCTGCACTTAGACTCTCATAGCCGCTTTTGGATATTTTATCTAAAATAATATCTATTTGCCTCTGGTTGGTGCTCTTGCGTTTTTGATATTGATCGTCTGTTTCGGGCCGTTTATGGGCAACTTTTAAAGAAGATTTCTTTCTAGTAATTCCTTTGAGTAGTGCTGTCAGGAATCCATAGAAATTTCCTGCGTAATCTTTTCCTTTTCGGAATTGGATAATGTAAATATATCCCATCAGAGCGCCACCTATATGTGCGATTTTTCCACCTGTATTTTCTTGAAAATCGGTTATTGAAGTTAAAATGAAAATTACGGCTGCCACGTATTTTAATGCAACAGGTCCAATAAACATTAGGTTAACTTTTTGATTTGGAATAAGTGTTGCGACGGCAATAACAATAGCCATTACACCTGCTGAAGCTCCAAGTAGGTATGAACCTTGGTCGATAAATAAATAGAGAATAAAATACAGAACACCACCTGCTAAGCCGCCTAGTAGATAAAGTCCCATTAGTCTTTTTGATCCAAGTTGACTCTCGAATAATTGTCCCATCCAGTAGAGCCAAAGCATGTTGAATAGAAGATGACCCATGAATTCGTAATGAACGAACATGTAAGTAAAGATTGTCCAGAAATGTGTAATGAACTTACTTGGTTCACTTGATAGTGTGAACCAATTGGTTATATATTCGAATGCCGAACTCCCTCCGAAATTCCCGATTATATTAAGAATTAAATAGGCAGCAACATTTACAAAAATTAAGATAATTAGCTGATTATCTTTCTTCTTAAACACTTTGTTTATCTCGTCTTGAATTGCACTCATCTAATTGAATTGATTTTGATCCCTATTTGAATCCCAATATTTAATAAGTAAGAAACCAATAAGCATTCCGCCAAGATGTGCAAAGTGTGCTATATTATCACCTGGGTTGTTGCTAACACCGTTGTATAACTCGAACGCTCCATAAGCTATTACAAAGTATTTTGCCTTTATGGGAACGAGAAAATAGAGTCGAAGTTCCATATTTGGGAAAAGCATTCCGAATGCAAGTAAAATACCAAATACAGAGCCTGAAGCCCCAATTGTTGGTTGTTCTAATCGGCGGTTTACTACTTGTTGTGCGAATGCCACGGCTTGGTCTTTGTAATATATTTCATCCGGGTTGTTCATCCATTGTTCATAGAAACTTTCTCTGATAGAGCCATACGTGCCAGATACGTGTTCGGATACAAAAGCTCTAAATAAATCAGGTGTAGCCCCATTCTGAAGCATTTCAACACTGGCTAGTAATTGAGATGTGTTATAGTAGGTATAAAAAGAAAACAATACACCCGCACCGATACCTGTTACGAGATAATAGATCAAGAATTTTTTTGGTCCCCAGTAATTCTCAATTGTACTGCCAAACATCCATAGTGAGAACATGTTTGATATAATATGCCCCATCGTGGCATGCATAAAGATGTATGTAGCGTATTGATACATATTGAAATTCGCGGAGCCGATAGGGTATAGGCCTAGAAGTTTTGTTATATCAAAGTTGAATACGTTATCAATAGTAATGGTTGCCAAAAAAAACAAACCATTGATGATAAGTAAATTCTTTACTATATCCGGAAGTACTTTAAATGTGCTTGGTCTAAACTGATTCAATTCTACTAAGTTATTCTGTTAGCATTGACGCTAACTCATGTGTAGCTATGCTTTTAAATATGTTTTTTCCATCAGGAGAAATGTGAGGCATATCGCAAGAGAAAAGCTGTGCAACCAAATTGTTAATTTCCAAAACGTCTAATTTACCATATTTAGACGCACCAACTCTTTTGGCCATGCTTCTTGCTATTCTTTCATTATAACCATCCGATACAGAACTTGTATAGTTTTTTAAATCTTCTAATACGGTCTCAATCAGTCCACTTACATCGTCATCTTTTATTGAAGACGGACGAGCTTGAATAACATAGCTGTTTTTTCCAAAATTTTCTATTTCGAACCCTATTTGAGATAAGTTTTCTCTTATTTCTTGGAATAATACAGCGTCTCCAGCAGGCAATGAGAAGTTAATCGGGAATAAGAGTTGTTGAGAAGAAGTATCTATAGTTGAAAGGCTCTGTAGTTGCTTCTCATAGATAACCCTTTCAAATGCGATTTGTTGATCAATTATGATGATACCATCTTTACTCTCTGTAATAATATATTTATTCAATACCTGAAAGTTAGTTGGAGTAGATTTTTCATCTAGTGTATCACTTTGCCAAGATTCATTTAAAAAGCCCTGCTCTTCATTCTCTGGTTGAAAGATGAGATCTGTATTGTTATCAACGATTACCTCCTGTTGAGCAAACATTTTTCCCCAATTTTCGATGTTCGATTTTTCTAATGGGGATTTTTTAGATTTAGGAATAAGATCTCGATTACTAGAGGATGAATTCGAAGAATCGGTACTGAAAGGGTTGTAGTCCGTATCTACACTGATTTTAGGTTCTACTATATGGTGATTTAAAGAAATGGAATTTGGGGTGATGTCCGCTTCCATCTCGAAATCAATTGAAGGCACTATGTTGTATTTGCCAAGAGAATTCTTGACAGTAGCCATAACGATTGCATATATCTCCCTTTCGTTTTCAAATTTAATTTCGTTCTTAGTCGGATGAATATTAATATCAATTAAAGAAGGATCGATTTCTAGTGTGAGGAAGTAGGATGGGTGGTTTTTATGAGGAAGTAATTGATCGTAAGCGCTATTAACGGCATGATGTAAATAACTACTTTTGATGTATCTGTTGTTCACGAAGAAGTATTGTTCTCCTCTTGTCTTTTTTGCGAATTCGGGTTTGCCTATAAAACCGCTAATTTTTAAAATGTTTGTGTCTTCATTTACCGGTACTAATTTTTGATTGTATCCTTTGCCGAATATGTCTACAATACGTTGTCTGAAAGGACCACTCGGGAGGTGATATATTTCACTGTTGTTGTGGTGAAGTTCAAATTGTTTATCCGGATTAATTAGAGCAACTTTTAAGAATTCTTCAATAATATGCTTCGTTTCTACGGCATCAGATTTAAGAAAATTTCTTCTTGCAGGTACATTATAGAATAGGTTTTTAATGGATATGCAGGTTCCTTTTGCGCAGTGATCTGGTTCTTGGCTTTTTACTTTTCCACCTTCAACTATTAATTGAGATCCGAGGTCATTATTATCTGGTTTTGAATTTATTACCATGTGAGAAATAGCAGATATGGAAGCGAGGGCTTCACCTCTAAAGCCAAAAGTATTTAAAGCAAATAGGTCTGCTGCTAATTTGATTTTAGAAGTCGCATGTCTTTCGATACTCATCCGTAAATCTACTTCCGACATGCCTTTACCATCATCAATAACTTGAATCAAAGATTTGCCGGCATCTTTAATAATTAGTTGAATAGTTAAGGCTTCTGCATCGATTGCATTTTCCATTAATTCCTTAACTGTGGAAGCGGGTCTCTGGATAACTTCACCGGCTGCAATTTGGTTTGCAACTACATCAGGAAGAAGCTGAATTATATTCGACATACTTTAATTTATTTGATCAACATATAAGTAGCACATGCTAATACACAAACAATAATTGCTAGGCGAATGTTCTTGCCTCTTTTCTCAGATCGTCTAAAACTTAGTAAGTCTGTATTTGGTAGATCTTTTAGTTCTTGATCACTAGGCAGGATGTTACGATAAGCACTGATTTTTCTTTTTTCCTCCTCTGGATTGTATGAAATGGGTGTGTAATCGAATCGCCTATGTTTAGGCGTATGAAAAAAAGAAGGAATCTTGGGAGCTTTAAACGCCATTTGTTAGTGTTGTTCCTTCAAAGGTACATAATGTGTTCAAGTTTTGGAATGAGTTAAATAATAAACATAGGTATTGTTGATAAGTTAATAAGCCACCAAAAACGAGCCTTTAATTAATATTTAATTTTAACCAAACCCTAGTATTTATGCGTGTTGTAAAGGTTTCTTTGTTTACTGTTCTGTTGTTAATAGTAAGTAGCTTGTTAAATCAGTCAGAAAGTTTGCTTTCGGCGGAGGAACTTGGCCCTCCTTTTAATTGTTGTGAAAATGCTTGGGCCGATAGTGTCTTTGAGAGTCTCTCTGATGAAGAGCGGCTGGGACAGCTATTTATGATAGCAGCTTATTCCAACAAGGGCGACAAACATGTTTCTCAAATTAATAAGCTAATAAAAGATTACCATTTAGGTGGTTTAATTTTCTTTCAAGGTGGCCCTTCACGTCAGGCTAAACTAACAAACGAGTACCAAGCGAAATCCAATGTGCCATTGATGATATCTATGGATGCCGAATGGGGATTGGGTATGCGTTTAGACAGTACAGTTTCTTATCCGCGTCAGATGACGATGGGTGCAATTCAGGATAATGGATCTATATATGAGATGGGTAAAAAAGTTGCTGAACAATGCAAGCGTATTGGGGTGCACGTAAATCTCGCTCCTGTTATTGACGTTAATAACAATCCGAACAATCCGGTTATAAATAGTAGGTCGTTTGGTGAGGATAAGCACAATGTATCGGAAAAGGGTATTGCTTATATGAAAGGTTTGCAGGACGAAAAGGTATTGGCTGTAGCTAAACATTTTCCTGGACATGGAGATACCGACACGGATTCGCATAAGGCATTACCGATAATTAAACACGATAGAGCAAGATTAGATAGTATTGAGATTTATCCTTTTAAGGAGTTGATGAAACAAGGATTATCTAGCGTGATGGTTGCCCATTTGTTTATTCCAGCCTTAGATAATCGAAAGAATGTTGCATCTACACTTTCTGAACCAATTATTACTGGATTGCTTAGAGATACACTTGGCTTTAAGGGGTTGATTTTTACTGATGCCTTAAATATGCGGGGGGTAACTAATTTTTATAAGCCTGGCCTAGTGGATGTTGAAGCTCTTAAAGCAGGAAACGATATTTTGCTCTTCTCGGAAGATGTACCTACGGCATTTAAAGAGATTAAGAAAGCGATTAAAAAAGGCATCTTAACCCAAGAAGATATAAATGAAAGGTGTAAACGAATTTTATATGCAAAACAATGGGTTGGCCTTGATCATTATAAGCCAATAAAAATGAAAGGCATCTATGAAGACTTAAATGGTTCGGATGATGTAATGATTAAAAGAAAGTTGATAGAAGATGCTATTACATTATTGAAGAATAACAACAATATTTTGCCATTGCAACGATTAGATACGTTGAAAATCGCTGCTCTATCGATCGGTTCTAAAAGTGAAACGGTTTTCCAAAAAACAATGGGTAAGTATACCCAGATTGATAATTTTAACATACCTCGGATTTTTACGGAAGAAGCCGCTGATGAGATGATGAAAAAATTGAACGGTTACAATTTGGTAATTGTAGGTGTTCATAACACAAATAATTCTCCTTCTCGTAAGTTTGGCATTACTCCCCAAACGCTTGTGTTAATGGAGAGAATTAGTAGAGGCCACGAAATTATTGTAGACATTTTTGCTAATGCATATAGTTTGAAGAGTTTTAGAAACCTTCCATCTAAATCATCTCTAATTATGTCTTATGAGGAGGGGAGCGAGAATCAAGATGTATCGGGGCAAATAATTTTTGGAGGTATTAAAGCAAATGGAAGATTGCCAGTAAATGTTGGTGAGGAGTTCGAAGTTGGTGATGGCCTAACTACTACATCTACAAGAATGAAGTATACATTCCCTGAAGATGTTGGTATATGGGCAGATAAATTATCTCAAATTGATGCTATTGCCTTGAAGGCGATTCAAGAAAAAGCAATGCCCGGTTGCCAGGTTTTAGTTGCGAAAGATGGTAAAGTTTTTTATCAGAAATCCTTTGGTTACCATACTTACAAAAAGAAAATAGAGGTAAAGAATACGGATATCTATGACTTAGCATCGATTACTAAAGTTGCAGCCAGTGTGGTTTCCTTAATGAAATTGGAGGGAGAGAAGAAAATCAGCATTGATTCAAGTCTAAGTACCTACTTAAGTGGATTAGATACCACGGCTTATAACGATATGGTTATTAGGGAAATGCTTGCGCATCAAGCAGGGCTCGTTTCTTGGATCCCTTTCTTTCAAAAAACAATGGTAAAAGGGCAGTTGAAATACGATTTGTACAGCCGTGTAAAGTCTGATGAATACGATATAGAAGTAGCGAAAAATATTTTTATCAGTTCAACTTACCCCGATACAATCATTCAAAGAATTTTAACTACGAAGGTGGGTGAGAAGAAATATAAATACAGTGATCTTGGATATTATTTATTGCAAAGAATTATTGAAAAAGAAACAGGTAAAGGTTTGGAAGAATATGTTGCAGACAATTTTTACAGTAAAATGGGATTGTCAACGATGGGCTATTTGCCGAAAGAAAAGTTTCCACTAAATCGTATTGTACCTACCGAAAATGATAAGATTTTCAGAAAGCAATTAGTTCATGGTTTTGTTCATGATCCTGGTGCTGCCATGCAAGGAGGTGTTGCGGGCCATGCAGGTTTATTTTCAAATAGTAACGATTTAGCAATTCTTATGCAGATGGTTATGGACAACGGATGGTATGGGGGAGAACAGTTCCTTGACTCAACTGTAATAGCAGATTTTACCAGTTGTCAGTTTTGTGATAATAGAAATCGAAGAGGGGCTGGTTTCGATAGGCCTGTTCGGTTGCCTAGTCAAGCTGGACCGGTTTGCAGCTGCGTATCGCAAAAGAGTTTTGGACATACAGGGTTTACAGGTACGATGACCTGGGTTGATCCTGAAGAAAACTTAGTATATGTTTTTCTTTCAAATCGAGTTAATCCTTCTGCTGAGAATAAGAAGTTAATCTATATGAATGTTCGAACGAAGATTCAGAAAGTGATATACGACGCAATAAATAATGGTAAATTAGCCGACCAGATCGTACGGAAATAGGTTAAGCGTTATGAAAATCGGTATTGTTTGCTATCCCACCCTAGGTGGAAGTGGAATTGTCGCTACAGAGTTGGGTATTGCTTTGGCTGAGAGAGGGTATGAAGTACACTTGATATCGTACAAAAAGCCAGTTAAGTTCAACGATTCTAAAGAAAACCTTTATTACCACGAAGTAGAGATTTCAACATATCCACTGTTCGATTATTCCCCTTATGAAGTTGTTTTGGCGAGTAAATTGGTTGATGTTGTGAAATCACAAAACCTCGATTTACTTCATGTTCATTACGCTATACCACACGCTTCTGCAGCCTTTTTGGCAAAGACAATATTGAAAGCTGAAGGGATAGATATTCCATATATCACTACCCTACATGGAACAGACATTACCTTAGTTGGTAGAGATAATTCTTTTAGAAGTGTAATTACCTTTTCGATAAACTCTTCGGATGCGGTAACAGCTGTTTCGGAAAGTTTAAAGCGTGACACGTTAAATACATTCGAAATAACCAATGAGATTGAAGTAGTTCATAATTTTATATGCCCGCAAGACTATGGTGTTGGAAATTTAAGTGAAGTAAATCGATCTGAATTTGCCTCTGGTAAAGAAAAAATCATAACACACATATCTAATTTCAGAAAAGTAAAAAGGATTCCAGATGTGTTAAAGGTGTTCAGGGGTATCTTGAAATCGATGCCT
>JABSPR010000357.1 GCA_013214975.1 Flavobacteriales bacterium | reverse complement strand
GATATATTAGCAATGGACACTTATCTAAACCACATATACAAAACGACGACTATTACTGGACACAACACAATGGCTATCACCAACAAGCAAGGTGAAACAACATTGGGTGTGGTTTTATCACAGTAAGAAGTCCCAGCTTTTCTTAAAGCTTACCCAAAAGAATACTTCTTAAGATTCCGGATCAAGCCCGGGAAGGCATTACACTAATATTTAACTATCGAGTACTTTTTAGTCCTCGCGTTACAAATAGAGCTTCTCGATACTAATTTCGAAAAACGAAATTCACTCGAAGTGACATTAGCGGAAGATTAAGCAACCTACTTATCTCTAAGAAATAACCCCAATAAAAAAGGGCCTCCTAACAGGAAGCCCTTTCTATATTATATAAGATGTATCGATTACATGTTATCCAAAACCGACATTACATCTCTAACTGCAACTGCAGATTCTTCAAGAAGTTTTGTCTCCGCTTCGTTTAATTGCAATTCAATAATTTCTTCGATACCATTCTTTCCTAATTTAACTGGTACACCTAAGTAGATATCTTTCATACCATACTCACCTTGCAACCAAGCACAAACTGGGAAAATTCTTTTTTGATCTCTCACAATAGCTTCTACCATTTGAGCTGCTGCTGCTCCCGGAGCATACCATGCAGATGTACCCATAAGATCAACAAGCTCACCGCCGCCTTTCTTAGTTCTATCAACAATTGCTTCTAATTCAGCTTCGCCGATTAATTCAGTTACCGGAATACCACCTACAGTAGTATATCTTGGTAATGGAACCATAGTATCACCATGACCACCCATCAACACAGCTTGAATATCTTTTGGAGACACGTCTAAAGCTTCAGCTAAAAATGCTCTATATCTAGCAGTATCTAAAATACCAGCCATTCCGAATACTTTAGAAGAATCAACTTTTGCAGCTAAGTAAGAGCAATAAGTCATTACGTCTAATGGATTTGAAACGATGATAATAATTGCATCCGGAGAGTTAGCAATTATGTTTTCAGTAACCATTTTCACAATACCAGCATTCGTTGAGATTAAATCATCTCTAGTCATACCAGGTTTCCTTGGAATACCTGAAGTAATAACCACAACATCCGAACCTTTAGTTTTCGTATAGTCATTAGTTGATCCAATTATTCTTGAATCGTACATATTAATAGGTGCAGTTTGCCACATATCCAAAGCCTTACCTTCAGCAAGACCATCTTTAATGTCTACCAATACTACTTCGTTTGCTAATTCTTTATGTGCTATTACATTGGCGCAAGTTGCACCAACATTACCAGCACCTACAACAGTTACTTTCATAATAAAATAAATTAATCATTAATATTTTAGGGACGTCAAAATTAAAAAAGAACTCAACACACACAAACTATATTCAGTTCAAATATCAGAAATACGGAAAATACAAACAACTGATACACAGACAACTACATTGTTAGTTAGAAATTAAAATACCACCTACATATATATGTACTATAAAGAGATAAAAAAAGCGTCCTTTATTTTAAGTATTCAAAATGCGGACGTAGATTTACTTCACCAAATAATTATAGACCAACAAGGCAACCTTTTTAACTTTTCCGCGACTTACTCTTGAAACAGAAAATGGGAAATGATCGAAACGCACATAAAGAACTCAAATCCATAATTATTGGATGTGCGAAAGGAGACCGAATTTGCCAGAAAGAAATATATAGCTTGTACTACCAAAAGATGATGGGAGTTTGTATTAGATATTCGGATGACAGGGAGCAAGCAAAAGACATTTTGCACGATGGCTTCATGAAAGTATTTGCCAATATCGAGAAGTACAACTTTAATGGATCCTTTGAAGGTTGGGTTAGAAGAATATTCGTTAACACAACAGTAGACTTTTTCCGAAAGAATAAACTAAAAACAAAAAGTATTGATTACGAAACTGACATTGCGGACTTAGACAGCTGGAATGAAAGACAAGACGAATTAAGCATGTTCTCTAAATTTAACATGAACGAAGTACTCGATGAAATACAGAAGCTATCTCCCGTATACAGAACAGTATTCAACATGTTTGTTTTAGACGAATGCTCACATAAAGAAATTGCCGACGAATTAGGGATTAGTGTAAACGCGTCCAAATCTAATTTATCAAAAGCAAAAACAAATTTAAGGACTGCGTTCCTTAAGAAATTAGACGTGAAGATTGATGGATAAGAATAGCAAATACGACAAGTTCGATAACTTCTTCCAAGAAGGATTGAACGACTACGAGGCTCCTTATAGCGACGACGTTTGGAACAAATTAGAGAATTCTTTAGATGGCCTTCCGGAAAAATCGAATAATACAGTTAAATACATTAGCGGTATTGCAGGCGTTGCTATACTAATAGGTGCCGCTATCTTCTCTACTACTTCCGATAACAATACAGCTACTACAATTAACAACACCGAAAACAGCATCGTTACAACTAGTCCGTTTGATGCCATCGAAAAAGAAACGACAGACAATACAGAACCTAGTAATAGCGAAAGCATTAATACCTCTACGCTTCAAAAGAGCCGAACCCCAATACAAAGCG
>JABSPR010000356.1 GCA_013214975.1 Flavobacteriales bacterium | reverse complement strand
TCAATTTTTCTTTTCTTCTTATTCGAAACTGTAGTCTTTTTATTAGAAAGTCTTTGAATTTTAGTTTCTAGGATATCATACCGCTTTATTTTATTGAAATTCATTGGATTTCGCTGTACAATAGTTCCTCCACCGGTTATTGTCGCTTGCCTAATATTAATGTCGGCAAGAATTTGATTGAAGGCTGCTACGTCGGCATTAGTTGAATTTTGTGCGTTCAACGCCATTGGAAATACTAATAGAAGATGAACGAATAGAAGTCTGAGCATAAGTAATTAGTTTTCGTAAATGTAAGTACAATTTGATATCCAATCAATGGTACATGTTCGCGATTTTTTGAGTGAAATCACCTAGTTTTATTCCACTATTTCATAGCTTTTTATTATCTACGGTTACATTCGTTAATTGTCTTTTCCAACTTGAATAGCATTCACCTTTTGACTTCGAATCAACTCATTGTATTTCGTCAATTCTTCATCGCGAATACTGTACCATTTTTCCAGTTCAACATCAATTTCTTTAGCGATAGACACCTTAACTGCTATCATTTGATCTGTTGGACGGTAAATACCCATACTTGCCAATGAAGCCACATGTGCCAGCTTATTGTTGAGTTTAATAGGGTAGTTCAACATGTCTTGATTGCTTTGAAGTTTGGTTTGATAGAGGGCTTTTTCTATATCCGTCATCAATGAATCCAAACGTTCTCCTTCTTTGATCACATCAGCAAACTTGTCTTTGTCGATACGGCCATTCAAACCTTTAATTTGAGATTTGATGTCCCGCATATTTCGAATTGCGTCATGGGTTTCATCCAGCTTATTTCGAATGCCCAGTAAAAATTCAAATTGTGCTTGTCGGTCTTCAGGTGTTCCTTCACTTCGGGGGTCTAATAGAATTTCGAATTGCGTTTTTACCGTTTCATCTTCAATTTTAAGTTCTACCGTATACTGTCCAGGAGGAGCTGCTGGTCCATTTAGCGTTCCCCACCACATCAATAAACCATCAAATTTATCCGCTTTAGGATAGCGCATGTCCCAAACAAATGAGTTCGTTCCAGTTTCAAATTCTAGTTTGTTGGATTTGTCTTTAGCGTCAGAACTAAAGGATGTAATTTCTTCTCCTTGAGCATCTAAAATTCGAAGCGTAGTTGCTTTCTTTGCATCTGGAATATTTACAAACAAACGAACTCCTCTCGGGTGATTGGTTCCTTTTGTCAATGATGTATGGTCGTTACCACCATATCCAACGGTTGGGTGCGATGCATAAATTCGTGCTTCATCTTTATTTGTCGATTGCTTTAACTCATCCCAAATCACGTTTAGGTCATCTAGAATCCAAAAACTTCGACCTTGAGTCGCGACGATCATATCGTTGTCTTTCAAAGCAATATCCGTGATTGGAACAATCGGCAAGTTCAATTGAAATGGTTGCCAATTTGCGCCATCATCACTACTCAAATATATTCCTTGTTCGGTGCCGCAATACAACAATCCTTTAACTTTTAGATCAGATTTAATTACCCTTGTGAAATGTTCGGAAGCAATTCCATTCGTGATTAACTTCCACGTTTTACCATAATCAGTAGTGTGATACAAATACGGTGTATAGTCGCCAGTTTTGTATTTCGTAGCTGCAACATACAATCCGCCTTTGTTCCATGGATCAGCTTCAATACTATTGATCAAGGCCCATTCTGGTAGTTTTTTCGGGGTCACATTTTCCCAATTCGCACCACCATCTTTTGAAATGTGAATCAAGCCATCATCAGATCCACACCAAAGAAGGTCTTTCTCATAAGGCGATTCTATTGCGGCAAAAATCGTAGCGTAATACTCAACGCCTGTGTTGTCTTTCGTAATTGGTCCACCAGATGGAATCAATTTAGATGCGTCATTTCGACTTAAGTCAGGTGAGATAATTTTCCAAGTTTCACCGCCATTTGTAGAAACATGTAGATGCTGTGAGCAGGTATATAATTTGTTCGGATCGTGCGGCGAAAAGAAGACAGGGAAGTTCCATTGGAATCTGTATTTCATTCCTTCAGCACCATATCCAATTGGATTATCCGGCCAAACGTTAATCGCCCTATTTTGTTCAGTATGGTGATTGTATCGTGTTAAATAACCACCATAACTTCCTCCATAAACGATGTCGTTGTCGTTTGGATCTGGAGCCAAGTGAGCACTTTCACCACCAGCTGTGGATTCCCAATGCTGTTCAGAAATACTTCCCCATTGTGCTCTAGATTGAATTCGAATCGCTGAATTGTCTTGCTGCGCACCGTAAATTCGATAGGGAAAATGGTTATCCGTTGTAACCCGATAGAATTGCGAAGTCGGTTGATTCATGTACGTCGACCAATTTTCGCCGCCGTCATAACTAATTTGTGCACCTCCGTCATCAGCAATAATCATTCGCATATTGTCTTCTGGAGCAATCCATAAATCGTGATGATCCCCATGCGGAGCACCTCTTGACTTGAAGCTTTTACCACCATCAGTAGAAGTATGATAAGCAACATTAACGACCATCACCTTATCTGAATCTTTACTATCGGCATAAATTCTTGAATAGTACCAAGCTCGTTGACGCAAGCTCCGATCGCTATTGGTCAGTTCCCACGTTTTTCCAGCATCATCAGACCTGTAAACACCGCCTTTTTCATTTTCAATAATTGTCCAAATCCTATCTGGATTAACAGGAGAAACGGTAACTCCAATAATTCCCAATGTTCCTTCAGGCAGACCTTTGTTCTTTGAAATATTCGTCCAATTATCTCCACCGTCTTCAGATTTCCATAAAGCGGATCCATCACCACCCGATGAAAAATCAAATGGAGTACGACGGACACGCCACGTACTGGCATAAATAACATCTGGATTTAAAGGATCAAGAATTAAATCAACTGCTCCGGCATCTTCATTACTGAATAAAACACGGTTCCATGATTTACCACCATCCGTTGTCTTATAAACACCACGTTGCTCACTGGATTTATACAAATCACCAAGAACAGCAACATAAGCAATATCTGGGTTTTTAGGGTGAATACGCACTCTAGGAATATGACGCGATTCTGGCAAGCCTATTGATGTCCAAGACCGGCCTCCGTCTATCGATTTATACATTCCAGTTCCCGAAGAAACGTTTCCTCGAACGGTAACTTCGCCTGTTCCGACATAGATAATATTGTTGTGCGATTCGGAAACTGCAATTGCGCCAATTGAT
>JABSPR010000355.1 GCA_013214975.1 Flavobacteriales bacterium | reverse complement strand
TTAGAATTATCTATTGCAAAGTTTGAAAAATTGCTACCTGAATATAAAGATCAACTCTGTAAGTAATAATGAAAGCAAAGTTCGTTGTCCAAAGTATTTTACTTCTTTTTGTTTTCGTTTCATGTTCTGAAACGGAAGAAAAGAAACCTAATCGTATTACCCAAAAGCAATTAAAACGTCCTCTTGAAGAAATCAATAAAACGATGCATTCGAGAGAAATGGAAAGAATTAAAGCTTACATCTCTAGACGAAACTGGGATATGACTAAAACCGGTACCGGATTACAATACGATATTTATGAATCGGGCGATGGCATTCAGCCTCAAAAGGGAAACAGGGTCAAGGTAAACTTTGATGTGGAACTATTGGATGGTACAAAATGCTATTCATCTGATGAGAAGGGGGCTATAATGTTTTTAGTTGGAAGAGATAATATGGAATCTGGAATTCATGAAGGTATTCTATTGATGAAAGTAGGAGATAAAGCCCGTTTTGTGATGCCGGCACATCTGGCACATGGCTTTGTTGGTGATGATAAGAAAATCCCTAAACAGTCTACTGTAGTTTATGACATTGAGCTTTTGGCAATCTATTAGGAATCCTAAACGTGTTGATACCTGTGATCAATAATCTAAATAGCGACAGGAAAAGCAATAGGAGTAACTTATTTTTAGAGAAAGGTAGATCTAAAGAAGTGTCTCTAATTGTCATAATTGTTGCTTCCTTATATCTGTTAGATGTGTATCTGCCACAAAGTATTTCGAACGAGGTTTTAGTGAATACGGAGATAGATGGTGGGTTTGTTAGACTCGAAACTGAGGATAAATCTTTCCTAATCAAAGATCCAATTACCAAAGGAGCGTTTAGGACAGTAACAGAACTGGAACTTTTGGTGAGCCCTATATTAGGCTATGTGGCTTTTGTGAAGTTCGAATACGAAAATACGACAAGACGCTTGGAAGTGTTCTCACCCAAAAACTTACTTTTCTTTCCTATTGCTCTTCTGCTTATTAATTTGGTTTTACTCGCTTTTACACTAAATGTGAATGTGAAAATGCCATTATTTCTCTTGAATATTTTCTTGGTATTCTTATTCTTCTTGATGGCCTCGACATCCTTTTTGTAGGACTATTTAGCTTTCCTTTTAAGAGAGCCAGAGAATAGGAGATACACTACTGGGACTTTCCCCATTATAGGGTTTTTCTTTTTCCAATTTCCAATTGTATCAGAAATAATAGATTCATTAGGCCCGGTTACTTCCTTTGCAATACACAGCATGGTGTTTGGATGACAATGTTTTAATATATCTCTAAGGAGGTGATCGTTTCTAAATGGTGTTTCAATAAATATCTGAGTGGTATTGATTTGCATGGAAAGCTTTTCCAAAACGGCTAATCGTTTAATTCGTTCTTTGGGCTCTTTGGGTAAGTAACCGTTAAAGTTAAATTGCTGCCCGTTAAATCCAGAAGCCATAAGTGCAAGGATAATAGAAGATGGCCCAACTAAAGGAATAACTTTAATTCCTGACCTGTGAGCTAGTTGAACAACATTTGCCCCTGGATCGGCAACGGCTGGGCAACCAGCCTCTGAAAGCAACCCAATATTCTCACCTTTATATACATATTCGAGCATTGCATTCAACTCTTCTTTAGATGTGTGTTTATTGAGAGTGATAAAGTTCAGCTCAGAGATAACACAGTCTGGATTTGCCTTTTTTATAAAACGTCTGGATGTTCTTTCGTTCTCAACTATAAAGGTTTTTAAGGATTTAATAACCTGTCTATTGTATTCCGGTATTGTTAAATGTGCTGCGGTAATATCTAAATCGGAAGGAAGAAGATATAAAATTCCTGTTTTTGGCATGTGTTTTTAAGCTAAATCAGAAGCTATCTTTTCACAAGCTTCTCTGAGTAATACGTATACGTTTTCAAATCCGTCATCCCCGTAATAGGGATCAGGTACTGAGTCATTATTCCCTGGATTCACTTCATTTAAAATCATCTTTACTTTGTCTTCTTCCTCACTGTCTCTGGCAAGAGAAATTATGTCTCGGTAATTTGATGAATCCATTGCATAGATTAAATCAAAATCTTCAAAATCATCAGTTTCAAATTGACGCGATTGATTTCTGCTAATATCAATATTATGTAAAAAAGCATTAGCCATGGTACGTTTATCGGGAGCTTGCCCAATATGAAAACATGAAGTACCAGCTGATTCTATTTCTAATCCCATATTTCGTTCATTAGAAATCGTTTGCAAAATCCCCTCTGCAAGAGGAGATCTACAAATATTACCTAAACAAACCATTAATATTTTCATATTAATATGGTGGTAGTGATTAAAGTGATTAGTCTATGCTAACTAACTTTCCTAAATCTTCGATGTACTTTCTAAAGTGCTTATCTGTATCGATAAGGTTGTTTACCGTTTTACATGCATGAAGAACAGTTGCGTGATCTTTACCTCCACAGTGCATTCCGATATTTGCTAAAGAAGATTTTGTTAAGCTTTTAGCAAAGTACATTGCTATTTGACGTGCTTGAACAACTTCTCTCTTTCTCGTTTTTGATTTTAACAACTCAATAGGTAGTTTAAAATAATCGCAAACAACTTTTTGAATGTAATCTATAGATACTTCTCTTGCATTGTTCTTAACGAACTTATCAATCATTTGCTTAGCAAGATCAATAGTTATCTCTTTCTTGTTTAATGATCCTTGTGCTAATAAAGAAATAAGAGCACCTTCAAGTTCACGAACATTCGTAGTAATGCTGTAAGCAATATATTCAATTACATCTTTCGGTAGTACAACACCATCTGCGTGCATTTTCTTTTCTAAGATTGCAATTCTTGTTTCCAAACTAGGTGATTGTAAATCGGCAGACAATCCCCATTTAAATCGAGAAAGAAGTCTTTGTTCCATGCCTTGCATTTCAACAGGAGCTCTATCTGAAGTAAGAATCAGTTGCTTCCCATTTTGATGAAGGTGATTGAAAATTTGGAAGAACACTTTTTGTGTTCCTTCTTTTCCTGAAAAGAACTGTACATCATCAATAATAAGAACATCAATTAACTGATAGAAATTGATAAAGTCGTTTTGCTTGTTGTTTTTTACGGAATCAATAAATTGTTGTGTGAATTTTTCAGAAGAAACATATAGAACAATCTTGTTCGGCGAAATCTCTTTGATTTTAATTCCAATTGCATGACCCAAATGCGTTTTCCCTAATCCAACTCCTCCGTAAATTAACAAAGGATTGAATGCAGTTCCTCCAGGTTTGTTAGAAACGGCAAAACCGGCTGATCTCGCTAATCGATTACAATCTCCTTCAATAAAGTTGTCAAACGAATAATTAGGGTTTAATTGAGAATCAATTTTGATTTTTTTAATTCCAGGAATCACAAAAGGGTTTCTAATGTTATTGTTAATATCCATTGGAATTGGAACAACCGGATTTTCTTTTGGTCTTTCTGATGTAGGAATTTTAACCGTATAAGGTTTTGCCATTGAGTTATCAATAACAATGTTGTACTCAAGCTTTCCTTGCGCACCTAATTCTTTCTTGATGGTTTTCTTTAAAAGATCAATATAGTGCTCTTCTAACCACTCATAGAAGAATTGGCTAGGTACCTGTATTGTTAATACGCTTTTAGATAATCTGATTGCTCTAATTGGCTCGAACCAGGTCTTATAATTCTGTATACTTACGTTATCCTTAATGATTTTCAAACAACCTTCCCAAGCTTCTCCGTAAGTTTTTGTCATTGTATTTATGATTTTAGATAAAGGTCGACGTTAAGTAAATTAACATCAATTTGTTTAAAACTTCTCTTTGTAAATTCTTGTCAAATATTTCGATAAAAAACTTAATAAAAAAATCAAATTGCTATTGACTTTAATGTTTTTTTTACGGGTTGATAAAAAATATTATTTCAACCGATTTTTGTTTGAATTTCCTGGTTTGAATTTAAACAATAATAGCTTTTTTTAATTCATTATCAGGCATATATGGGTTTAATCTTTATTTAATTTCATAACGTATTGTTGGTGTATGCAATAGAACTATTATCTTTAGTAATTCTTTATATTTCCACAAAATTAACGTACGCCTTGTACGCATTTTTACGTAATGATTAATTAAATGTATAGTTCGGAAGTTGAAATAAGAGTTAGGTATTCGGAAACGGATAAAATGGGGTACGTTTATTATGGTAATTATGCTCAATATTTTGAAGTGGGGAGGGTCGAAGCTCTACGGAATTTAGGGTTACCGTATAAAGAATTAGAAGAAAGTGGTATTCTGATGCCTGTAGTATCGTTTAATATTAAGTATTTGAAACCTGCTTTTTATGACGATGTTTTGATTATTACTACAAGAATTGTGAAGATGCCTTCTGTTAAAATTCATTTTGAGTATGAAACCCGAAACGAAAAAGGGGATAAGTTAAATTTTGCAGAAACGGATTTAATCTTTATTAATGAGGCCAAGAATAAACCTTGCCGTCCTCCTGAAGTTTTTTTAAATAGTATAAATAATTTTTTTTAGAATGAAGAATATTTTGTTTCTCTGTGTAGAGAATTCGTGTAGAAGCCAAATTGCAGAGGCTTTTGGGCATATTTATAGTAATGAGAACGATAACATATACAGTGCTGGATCTAAGGCTATTGGTGTAATTAATCCAGGTGTGTATACATCTTTTGATGATATTGAATATGATTTCAAGAGCCATTACTCAAAGGGAATTGAAGAATTACCGGAAGTGAAATTTAATACGATAATTTTAATGGGGTGCGGTGAGAAGTGTCCCATTAGAAATGCCGACAAAGTTATTCAATGGAAAATTCCAGATCCAAAAGAATTGAGTCAAGAAGAATTCAATGTAATTAGAGATCAAATCAAGGAGAATGTAATCCAATTGTTAGATGAAATGGGATCTTTGGTGTAGTATATATAAGATATGTTGTTTGCAAAAGATTAATCTAACCATTAAGAAATTCTCAATTATATAGACATGAAGGATTTAAAAACTAAAATAGCTGCATACTCTACTGTAGGTACTAGCATTTTTTTTTCCTCTGATTCTAATGCTGAATGGATTTATACAGATGTAAATCCAGATATCACTATTTCTATTGATGGAGGATTTTATGATTTAGATTTAGACACAAATGGTGTTAATGATATTAAGGTTGAGCTTGTAAGTTGGAGCAATCCTCCTAAGCAGTTAGGGCGTGTGAAAATTGATGCAGGATCTAATGGCGTTTTTGGGTCGACAGGTAATCCGTTTAATTATCCATTGGTTATGTCGGCTGGAGATTCTGTTACCAGCTACATTAATTTTTTATCAGGTGATGCGAACGTACTAGGTTTCATGTACACCTATTCCTGTCCTGGTTATATATGCTCTTTTAAGGGAAATTTCCTGGATGTTTCCAATAAGTATATTGGACTAAAATTTAAAATAGGATCAGATTGGCACTATGGATGGCTTGGGATAGATGTTCCTGCAGATGCCCAATCGTTTACTATTAGAGACTTTTCTTATAATAGTATAATGGACATGCCGTTAATTGCAGGAGATCAAACAACAGGTGTAGAGGAGCATCTGCCGACTATAAATCTTTATGCCTTCAATTCTACAATATATATTAACCTCGATGGATCTACGTCTAATTCGAGTATGCAGGTTTATAACACTA
>JABSPR010000354.1 GCA_013214975.1 Flavobacteriales bacterium | reverse complement strand
ATAACCATAACCATAACCACTATAAGCATAGTAATACTTACTCTTCTTTACGCTGATATCGTTCAAGATAAATGCAAAGCCAGGTAAATTATTTTGTTCCTTAATTTCGATTGCCTTTCTCACAATTCCTTTTTTCACAATTTTAGCTCTTAATACAAATAGATTTACGTCCGAATCATGCATTAAATTCAAGGCATCTGTTAACAGTCCAACTGGAGGAGTATCAATAACAGTAAAATCATAATTTTCTTTTCCAAAATCTAAAACTTCCTGCATTTTCTGACTCAGTATTAATTCTGATGGATTAGGAGGTGGTGGTCCGGAGAGCATAATGTCCAAATTATCAATACTACTTTCAGACAAAGCCTCTTCAGGTCTATGCTTTCCAATTAATACAGTACTGACGCCTTTTTCATTGGAAATTGAAAATCCTTTAGAGAATTTCGGACGATGTAAATCCAATTCTACTAACAACACTTTCTTACCTGCACTTGCCAAAATTGCAGCAAGATTTATTGCGCTATATGTTTTACCCTCCCCAGCATTAAACGATGTAATTAATATTCTCTTCGAAGATCCATGATCTAACATATAGTTAAGATTGGCTCTCAGCGCTCTAAAAGACTCCGTTATCATCGATTTCGGATCCTGATTAACTACTAAGTATGGTTCATCCGTATCAAATGACACCAATTCACCAATGACTGGAATATTTGTAATCGATTTCAATTCAGCTGTACTTTCAATTGAATCAAACAGAAAAGTCCTAATTGCTGTTACCCCTACGAAAATCACAATAACAATGATGAAAATATTAGTCCATATTTTCTTTTTATCTGGACCTACAACCCCTGAACTATGAGCATATTCAACAATATGACGAGTTGGCGCAATTGAAGACCTTACAATATTTGCTTCTGCTCTTTTTTCTAACAGAAATGAATAGATTTGTTCATTAACTTCTAATCGCCTTTGGATATTTATAATATCCCTATGCGTTTTAGGAAATTTTTTCAGCATATCTTCATACTTCCTAAGCTCTATACCAAGGTCTTGGACTTGCTCTTCCTTTGCTACTTTCTCATTATTTAGATATGAAATAATGTCCTTCTTTATTAAAGTAATTCGTCTTTCGGTCTCATCTATTGAATTATTTAAAAGAGTGGAGGTATACAATTCTTCGTTAATTAGTAACCGCATTTGATATAACTCGTTAACCGCGTTTACCAAAAATGGATCAGCTGCGTCCACATAAGATTGAGGCGGTAATATCTGGTTATTATCATCATCAATAATATATTCGTATAACTTATCGATAGTTTTCACTTCATAATCAATTTTCTTCATCGCACTCTGAAAGCCTACATAATCATTGAACATTATTTCCTCTTCTTTAGCCAAATTTAAAACAGAGGCGTCTTCTTTATACATTTCCAGATTTAGTCCAATCAAATTCATTTCCTTAGAAACTTGATTCATTTGATCATCAATAAAAGCCAGTGTATTATCACTAACTTCTCTTCTCGCCTTCATTGAATTTTCGACATACACGTAACACAAAGAATCTAAGAACTCAATTGCCCGAGGCAATACTTCATCCTTAATTGTAATTTCCAATATTGCAGTATACTCCAGCGTTCGAATACTTATACTCTGCTTAAACTTAGAAACTAACGAGCCCGGACGATGAGCCTTAATTAAATAGTTATAATTCTTAAATAGATATTTTGAATATTTTGATCTAACCTTCATCAACAAATAAAAATGCTTATTGATAAGAGGTTGATTAAAAAAACCAATCTCATTATATGAAATATCTTTTACTTCATAACTTACCTCATATTTATATTCATCCATTGCGGTGATATGAATAGGCATTT
The DNA here is from genome assembly GCA_013214975.1 of Flavobacteriales bacterium. Taxonomy (NCBI): domain Bacteria; kingdom Pseudomonadati; phylum Bacteroidota; class Flavobacteriia; order Flavobacteriales; species Flavobacteriales bacterium. The sequence continues at coordinate 3,208 of JABSPR010000354.1, read as the reverse complement.
CAAACAAACTAGAATTGTAGACTTTCAAATCTGTTTCAAACGGTAGACTTACACCCGAAATAGGTTCTGTCTTAATCCTACCCACTGTATAATATGACAAACTAAGATCTAATTTCTCTGCAGCCTTGTTTAATATTGGTGTTGATTTAAGAATTCGCATTTCGTTATGCAATTGTTCGTACCCATTTCCAAAAATATTAAATGAGGAGGGCAACTTATCATTAAAATACCCTTTCTCAGGACTAATTAATATCTGAGCTTTAGCAGAATATATATCAATCATTTTATGCGTATACAGAAGTCCGGCAAGAAATCCAACTACAGCAAAAACAACTAAAACATACCAGTTTTTCTGTACTATTCTCCATGCAAACAGTAAATCGTCCGACTTAATTATCGCATTATCGTCAATATCCATTCAATATTCGTTTTTTTCAAATCAACCTTGTTACTCTGCGCCTAAAAGTAAAAAAAAATGAATCTCTCTTCACTCTTTTATTCAAATCAACATCTAATTTTCAACAATTCATCTCCGATTGATACTCGATTATTGAAATTCTGCTCGCACAATTAAATATTTTCAAACTTCAAAGCAGCGAATTGCAAACAATCTTTGTCTAGTTCATTAAACAGACTAAATGTTACAAATTCATTCATTTGCTAGGAATTACTATCTTTGAATGGTATATATGTTTACTATAACATTATGAGTTCGTATAAAATTAGTTTTCTCACGACAATACTCATCCTAACCTCTTCTTATTCTGGGATTTGCGAAACCTATGAATCCAAAGATGGAACATCTGACTGGGATGATGCTGATAGCTGGAATTGCACTGCCGATTGCGGAGAAAACACATATCCTCAGACAGGAGACATAGCCATGATTAATGGTGAAGCTATGAATATTTTGGCGGGTGACCCCGATATTACTATTGCCGAATTAATAATTGATGGAGACATCGCTTCAGGCTCATCTCTTACCATTGCTACAGGAAGGACATTAACGGTTACTGGTGATGTTAGTTTGGATGAAACTGCGGCTTCTGGGAACACGGCAAGTATCGTTTTAGAAGGAACTGCAACACTCAGTATATCTGGCACTTTGGACTTAAATGGCTCAGGAAATACAAAAGCCTTTATCCAAAGTGCTGCCTCGACTAACCTTAATTTAAACGGTCCGTTTACAATGTCAGGAAGCGGAAGTCTTACAGGAGGAGGAACAGTAACTTATGGAAGCTCTAGCGCACAGACATTACAAATAAATGGCTCATTCGTATACTTGGATATCGATTTAGATAATACGAATACAGTCACACTTGGCGGAGCCATTACAGCTTCTAATGTAACAGGTGATATTACTGTAAATAATGGAATTTTCACTAATGCAGGACTAGCTGTTGACGGAGTTGGTGGTAAAACCTTCACAGTAGCAAATGGTGCAACATACACAATGACCGGCACAACAAGTCTTCCCGGTACAATGAATCATTCATTTGGAGCAACCTCAACTGCCAATTATGCTGGAGGAATCCAAACAATTAATACTCCAACAGGTGGAGGAAACTATGGACATATTACTATTTCAGCTGGAGGAGGAAAGTTCATGGGTGCTAATATAACAGTAAATGGAAATGTAACCGTTTCAGCAGGCAACTTTAACAACGCTGCTTATATTCTTACAGGTACAGCAAGTGGAACGCTAACTTTAATGTCTGGCGCTACTATGAGTTTAAAAGGCACAACCACTTTACCTACAGGATTTGTTGCGCATGATTTTCAGACTGGATGCACAGTAACATACTCAGGTGATGGCACCGCACAAACAATAAATGCACCAACCGGTAGTAATTACTGGAAACTTAGGATAAAAAAAGCAGGCACTAAAACACTCGGCGGAAACATAATAGCTAAATTCTTTTTGATGAACTTAGGCACTGTTGATGACGGCGGGTACATATTGGCGGGTACCGGAAGCGGTACGTTTACTATGGAAGCTGGCACAACATATAACCTCGAAGGCACAACAACCTTACCTACTAGCTTTGCTTCACACGATCTTCAAGCTGGTTCTATCATTAATTACACAGGAACAACGCAAACCGTTTCAGCTGCATTCAGTGGTGATTACCAAACTATTAACATATCATCAACTTTAGCCACATTAGGTTCTGCAATTGCTGCCAACGCCAACGTCACAGTGTCATCAGGAGAACTAAATAGCGGAGGGTATGACTTAACTGGTATTGCCGGTGGAACATTTGCTGTTTCGAATGGAGCTAAACTTACACTGACAGGTACAACGGGATTACCTCCTGGCTTTGGCACATATTCTATCGGTGCAACGTCGACGGTAGATTACGCTGGAGGAACACAAACTATTACAGACCCCTCTATAGCCTATGGCCATCTTCTAGTTTCTACTGCTGGAACAAAAACACTTGAGGCTAACCTCTCTGCCGATGGAAACGTCACAGTTTCTGCCGGACGACTTGACAATGGCGGGTTTGCACTTATAGGCACGGGATCAGGAACACTTACCGTTAATAATAATACGGAATTACTTCTTTCGGGTACTTCTTCTCTACCCACATTTACGACATACTCTTTTGCAGATGGTTCAATCGTTAATTATTCTGGTGGTGCTCAAACCATAACACAACCTTCTGATGGAGAAATGTTTTATGGACTTTACTGCTCAGGTAATTCCGCAAAAACATTAGGGACTGATATTAATGTGAAGGGAGAATTAAAACTAGAAGGAACAACAACTTCAATATCTGCGGGCAACAAAGTTGTTTTAATTTCAGATGCAACTAGAACCGCAAGAATTGCCAACTGCGGAACCAATACTATTAGCTGCAATGTAGAAGTACAACGTGCTCTTAGCATTGTTAATGCGGGCTGGAGAGACTTCACCTCCCCTGTTGCAAGCTCAAAAATAGATGATTGGGAGGGCGCTGGAGAAATGACCACTTGTGGCTGGACAGATTCTTATGGTGATTGTGGAGGATGGGTTTCTGGATACTATTACAGCCAAGGAAGTGAGACAGGGCTGGGATCTACAGGATGGGTAACACCTACTAATGACCAAGTGAATACGAGTAGAGTTGGATTTAGTATGTATATAGATGCTACCACTACTATGGTAGACGTAATCGGCCTACCAAATCAAGGAAACCAATACTTTAATACAGGAAGCACTCCT
>JABSPR010000353.1 GCA_013214975.1 Flavobacteriales bacterium | reverse complement strand
CTCAAATAATAAAGTGAAACTTCCAAGTTATGTTCAAGGAGGAATACAAAACTTCAACGGTATAGCAGAGATAGGAATGCACTTTGAATGGGACGATGCTACTTATAGTGGAAATAACAACATTTTCCCTAGAGAAGATGATATCACACTTGGTACAATGGGAACTGCAAGAACAGGAGGTATTAGAGTTCCTTTTGACGTATCAGCAACTTATACAGTTACAGTTACAGATCCTGGTACAGGGTGTGAAACAGTTGATGAAATCCAAGTTATTGCACCAACTTATCCTGTAGTAGACCTTGGTTCAAGTGTTATCAATCAATGTTTTGATGTAAATAACTCAAATAATAAAGTGAAACTTCCAAGTTATGTTAAAGGAGGAATACAAAACTTTAACGGTATAGCGGAGATAGGAATGCACTTTGAATGGGACGATGCTACATATAGTGGAAATAACAACACTTTCCCTAGAGAAGATGATATCACACCTGGTATAATGGGAACTGCAAGAACAGGAGGGATTAGAGTTCCTTTTGACGTATCAGCAACTTATACCGTTACGGTTACAGATCCTGCCACAGAGTGTGAAACAGTTGATGAGATTCAAGTTATTGCACCAACTTATCCTACCGTTACTTTGAACTCAGATGTAGACAGATGTCTTCCTGCCTCGCCAATGGTATTTCCTTCAGGACTTACACTTACCTTCGGAGCAGGTTTTATAGGAATTTCAGAAGCTGGGAATTCATTTGTTTGGACTAACTATGTGAGTACAAATCCTGATTTCCCAAGTGCAGAAACACTTGAATCGAATTCGTATAATGGTGGTATTTTACTATCAGAGGACGATTTTGGAACATATACCGTGGAGGTTACTGGAACCAATGGATGTACCACAACAGCTGACATGATTGTTACCGCACCTGAAGATTGTGGTGGCGGCGGCGGTGTTGGTAAATCACTATTGAATCCAACTAACGAAAAGGTGACTGATATTGATTCGGATACTAGCATCGAAGTATCTGTATACCCTAACCCATTTACCGACCAAACCACTGTTATGATAAACAAAGATGGCGATGATGAACAAGTGCAAGTGCAGATAACTACTATAGGTGGTAAATGGATAAGCGCTCAACAGCAAACTACTAATGTGGAATTTCAAATAGGTGAGGATCTTAGCTCTGGGCTATATGTATTACATGTTATATATGCTGATGGTGTTGAAATCACAAAGTTAATTAAGACCAATTAATTTTATGTAAACAGAATGTAGTTAGCAATAGCTAGTTCTTTTAAACACCCCTTAACTGGAAATTGTTAAGGGGTGTTTTTTTATTCCATTCTAAACCAAACTTTGTTGGATATGCCATAAAACCATCGTTATATTGATTGAAATGTGTGTGCGTAAAAACCGTAATAATGAAGAGCCAATTCCTTTCAATAATTCTCCTATTGTCAATTAAATTTGACGACAATTATCACGATGCAAAAGAAAAGAGGAGGAAAACAACACTTCAATCCGTATCGTTTAATAGGTATATAACCAGATTTTAAATGTCAAATGTTAGAATAATCTTTAAATAATATCGTGTTACTAAATTTAAATACTCCCTTAATTTCAAGAGATTTCTTTAAATCTGATAATAATAAATCAATCGAAAACAATCCTATTGCGGCTACGCTAATCTAATTGTACGTGTTTCTCTAATTTCCATAACAACTTTAAATCCTTCATAAATAAGCTCGACAAACTACTTGCTGGGGGCAACATCAATTTTGAGAGTGCGAGCAGGAACCCAATCAGTCTAAAAACTTTCTTTTCTCGAACTTACATATATGTTGTTTATTCTGTAATATGGCGCTAACTACATTTTTCTCGATCTTTAAACGACTGATCGATCAAAATTCTACATGAAGCATTTGAGAAAATTCATCTTTCTATATTGTACAGTCTTCATATTTGTATCTCCTTGTATTGGACAAACGTTAAACGAGCTAGGCCTAACACCAGCACAACAAATTAAGGCGGCAGAAATCGACAGTTTTCTTCAGTTTTATCATAAGGAAGGAGTGCTGAATGGAACTGTTTTGGCTGCCGAAAACGGAAAGGTTATTTATAAAAATGCTTTTGGTTATGCAGACTTCCATACCAAAGACACCTTAAAGATTGAATCTATATTTCGGTTGGCTTCGGTGTCTAAGCAGTTTACCGCCATGTGCATCATGATTCTAAAAGAAAGAGGTAAGCTGGGCTACGACGACGACATCACGAAGTATCTACCCGAACTGAAATACAAGAATGTAACCATCCGACATTTGCTTTGGCACACCGGAGGGTTATCCGATGGCGACGAGCTATGGGAGAAGTATTGGGATAAAAGAAAACTGGCAGACAACCAGGATTTCCTTGAACTCATTGCTAAGTACAAACCGAAAAGGGAATTTGCACCGGGTAAAAGGTATTCGTACAGCAACATCGGATATAATTTTTTGGCAACAATAGTCGGGAGAGCCTCGGGAATTCTTTTCCGAGAATTTGTAAAACAAAACATTTTCGAACCTCTAGAAATGAATAATTCACTTGT
>JABSPR010000352.1 GCA_013214975.1 Flavobacteriales bacterium | reverse complement strand
TCGTTCTCATCAATATCTTCTACTATTGATTTCCAATCGTAAGATTTCTCTTCTGTACTACCTTTTGTAAACTGATAATCCGCTTTGGTGATCTCCATTCGCTGAATTGGTTTTTTCAGATTCTCTTCAATCTCAGCTAATATCTCCTTTTCTTCTATACTGCAAAACGAGAATGCTTGCCCTTTCTGATCTCCCCTTCCTGTTCTACCTACTCTATGAACATAGTGGTCGGATGATTCAGGAAGATCATAGTTAATCACGTATTCAACATTCGGAATATCAATTCCTCTAGCACTAATATCTGTTGCAATTAGAACCTTCAGAGATGCCTTTCTGAATCGCATCATTATGGATTCTCTTTCTTCCTGAAGTTTATCGCTATGAATAGTATCCGTATCGATCCCTACCCTTTCCATCGCTTTCTTAACACGCTCTGCTCTCACTTTGGTTCTAACAAAAACAAGAATTTTCTTTTCTTCATTTTGCTTTATAACACTTTCAAGAAAGAATCTCTTGTCGTCCATTTCAACAAATCCTACAGAATGCTCAATATTCTTGGCAACAGGATCCTTAGGCGAAATTTGAATCCGTATTGCATTTGTTACTAAGGAATAAGCAAGTTTTTTAATCTCCTCATTAATAGTTGCAGAAAAGAATAAAGTTTGTCTTCTTCGCGGCAAATGACGCATCAAGTCTCGGATATCTTTAATGAACCCTAAGTCGAGCATATGATCTGCCTCGTCTAAAATGAGTGTTTCTATTTTCTTTAAATCGAGGTGCCCTTGACTAACTAAATCAAACATTCTTCCAGGCGTAGCAACCACTACATCTACACCCTTTTCTAATTGTTTAATCTGCGGCTCTTGATCAACGCCTCCATGAATACAGGAAATAACCACTTTTGTATGTTTTGCCAAAGAATTGAATACGCTTTCTATCTGTAAAGCTAATTCGTGCGTGGGAGCCATTATTAAGCAACTAACACCATATGACCTTCTACTCGTTTTGTAAGTGTGCAGTTTATGAAGAATAGGAATAGCGAAGGCAGCTGTTTTACCAGTTCCCGTTTGTGCAATGGCTAAGACGTCCTCTCCTTTCAAAATAGGCGGGATCGACTTAAACTGAATATCTGTTGGTCTCTTGTACCCCAACTTCTCGATATTCTTTTTTATCGTACTTGCAATATTGTATTCGTCAAACTTCATAGGTGCAAGTTAAACAAGGTTTTCAAGTTCTTCTAATATTCTTACCATTGCAAAGGTATCCAACTCACAATAGGCTAATAAATCTTTTATCGTTTGCTCTTTATCTCCTTCAAAAAGGCCATTTACCATTAAAGAAAAAACATGGCTTGCGGTGCCACCTTCCTTTATTTCTAAGTCATTATAAGATAATTCTGGAACCAGACTCGGTAAAACCGATTTAAGGGAAGCAGAGCCTTTCATATTTGGATGGTAATACTTCTTGTCGTGAAAAGGGTCCAGTAAATCCTTAATCCTACCTGATCTTTCGCGTAGTTCTTCTGCATATTTAGGGAACGCTTTACCCATATCTTTTAGACATCCCTTTTCGAAGCTCATGTTATATGCAATAATATCTCCTTCTCCTTTTGTTTTTTCAAGTAAGTCAATAATCAATGATATTCGCGTTTCTCCTTTCGGATCGGCAATAAACTCAATATGTTCTACCTCACTATCCTTACTTGCCTTATAGTGTAATGAGTATTGAAAAGGGATTTGTTGATATGGCCTTGAATTAATGAACGGCGGAACTGAACTGCTAAAAGTTTCAAAATCTAAATAATACAACGGGTAGTTAAGCGTATCCAAAAACTCCTTGATTCCATCCTTATCAATTAATGGCTCAGTACTCTTATGATGGTCCACCTGAATTCTCTGTGATCTGGAAAGAGGATATTCGTCCGGGACATCATCTAAGTCTACTATTCCCATATTAAACAATTCCATTTTCTGTTCTATTTTCATACGAGCAATATTGAAAACAGAGTTTTCAGGAATCCCTTTCCAACATTCGCTTATATAAGTACAAGAATGTGGAGAAGAGCAATGCTCCCCGATTTCAACGACAGGCGGTTCTTCTTTCGCAACTACCTGCTTTAATAGATCAACATTTTCTGTAAACTCTTCTTGAAGCTCCAATACTTTTTCGAGAACAGAACTACATGAAAATAAGCT
>JABSPR010000351.1 GCA_013214975.1 Flavobacteriales bacterium | reverse complement strand
TTGGTGTGACGGGGTGGCATATTGACAATTAATCGTTTTATCTTCCCCTCCGCCATCTCTTGAAACTTTTTTGCAATCTCAATGTGGTGGGGACCCTCTATGAATCCAGGCCATACTTGTTTAACAAACTTAAGAAAGTTTTGTTGGGCAAGATTTTTTAAATCAAATGTTTTTTTGCGTAATAAGAGTTTCTTTTGAAAAATCTCTAATTCCTCCGGTCCCAGATTATCAAAATTAACTACCCTTTTAAATGCGTTTAAATCGGCCATAGTTAGAAGTTTATACCATAGGGTTTATATGAGTAAAAGTTTATATATAAAGAGAAATAATAAAAAGTAGTAGTGAATTTAGGGGTGTACCCCCTCTTTAATAAGTTAATATTGAATAATTACTTTGTAATTATACTTTACTTTCACCCTTCATTCTTCGGCTGTGGCAGGGCAAGAGCCGAAGGAACAAAGGGTGAACGGAATTAATACACAAATATGTGTAAAAAAGACTTGTATTTTATCCCATTAAAGCCCATATATATACTGTAATTAAATATAACAAATGGAGTGAATATGAAATTACATAAAATAAAAGACTTTGATAAGCAAACAATGAAAGAGACTTTACTAGGTAAAATCTTTTCAGTTGAGTTTATTAAAAAAGATGGCACACCTAGAAAAATGACTTGTAGATTAGTAAGTAATGACAAGTTTTTTAAAGGTGGTGAATTACTAGGGGATAGGTCGCATTTATTAGAGGTAATAGATATTGACCTATTAAGAAGAAACAAAGGGAAAGACCCCGCAAGGTGTTGGAGGTCTATTCAATTAAATAACATTACAAGCCTGAAGGCTATGGGGGTCGAATGGGTAAAATGAATAACGAGGCTTTGATTACTCAAGAACAAGATTGGAATAAACAATGGGAGCTAAGAAGAATAGAACTTGTTGAAGAATATCCAACCTATTCAAAGTCTGAAATTGACGAACTTTTGGAACTTGAACAAGAAGACGCAATTCACGAGTGGGAAAATGAATGTGCTCAGGAAAATGCGGATAGTTGGGAAAGTCCAAATGAACAATAAGGAATTTAAAAATCAAATCATTAACGCTCTCTTGGAGAGCGTTAATGCAAGGCAACTATCTTGTAAGAATAAGCTAACAAGGTGGAGTGAATTAAATTTACAAGAGCGTTATGCAAATGACTTTTATCAAATGCAAGGTAAAAAACTTGCTTATGATGATATAGCAAATACGCTCTTGCGAGTATTGGAGTAGTTATGCAAATAAAAATGCTAAAAGATAAACACCCTTTTAATCAACAAATACAAATCTACACTAAAGGTGCGATTGTTAAAAATCCATATAGTGGAGAAACAGCAAGATTGAATGCATTAGAACTTTCAATTTATGATGTAATAAAAGGTTGTGAACAATTCCAAGATTATAAAAATGTAAGACTTGGCATAGATTGGTTTCAGAGATTTAATGCTGATGCTTATATGATACTGCTCGACTAATTAACAATACACAGGGGCGCAATGATGCGCCCTTGCAATTCAATAGGAGTGAAAAAATGTTAGCACAAACAAAACTGATTATGCTTTTGCTTAACGTGGTAATGCTAGTTCTTTTGAACTTGAATTATAATCCATTCAATTACACATTCTTAAACAATGTAGTATTGATGGTTTTAGCTATTACATTCATTAAGTCATATGACTTTGTGATGGAAGACAAAGATATATAATAAACAATGCTCAAGGCCACCATAGTGGTGGCCTTGTTTCAATTCAATTGGAGTGAATATGAAATATTTAAACGCTTATGATATTACAATTTTGCAGGATCTAGTGAGTTTTGAGATCCATAATGTAAAGAAGAAAAAACTAGGATCTGAAACTGAATATTTAAAAAGCTTAATGCAGTTACTTGGTAAATTGGTTGTTACTAAAAGACAAAAAAATAAGCTTAGAAAAAATGGTTATGAAATACACCCCGACTGGAAAGGAAAAAGAATATGCCCAATGAAATTTTATTATGGAAAAGGATCAGGGCCCTGGAGAATATAATTAAAAGGACCAAGGATCCGGCCTGGAAAAGCATGTGGCTACTGAAGCTGTACGAGCTGTCAGCTACGATACCAGGCACAGGGACCAGGCAATAAGTCACAAGGACCAGGCGCAAGGTAAATAAAAAAAGGGCCCAAGTTTCATGGGCCCTTTTTTCTGGGGTCAACCTATTTGATCAAATAGAGATATTTTTTCTCCGTTATCTTTTGGATTTCCTTTTTCAGTTTCATCATAATCAGTGAAGACTAAGCCATCATTGTCAATGAGATGCTCACCCATTATGATTTCAACCTTTATTATCCGGCCGTCTAAATTCTCAATTCCAAAAACAGAATAGAGGCCGTCGCCATAGCCGGATTGAAATTCAATTCCTAGTTTTTTAATTGAAGCTTTGTCATAGCAGGGGTCATGAATGCATAGCATACCACTATCAACCCCGACTTTGCCTAAAAGCTTTCTTTTAAATGTCTTCATATTCACTCCTTTATTTGAAATACACTCCGTGCAATTTCAAGTTGACTATGGGATAAATCTTATGTAATGTCAATTAAATAATTTTTAAAAAGGAGAAAATTATGGGTAGATATTACAATGGCGATATTGAGGGTAAGTTTTGGTTCGGAGTTCAATCGAGTTCTGACGCAGATTTTTTCGGCAAGGAAGGCGAACCGACACATATCAATTATTACTATAGTGAAGAGGACCTTACAAGCATTGAGAAAGGTCTTAAAACTTGTAAAGAAACTCTTGGAAAACATTTCCAGGAAATTGAAAAGTTTTTTTCTGACTTAGAAAAAAGCAAAGAGATGGGATACAATAATGAGATGATTGAAAAGTCTCTTAAAGTATCAAGCAGGAGAGTGACATTTATTTTAGAATGGTATGCTCGTTGGAAACTTGGAGAGAAAATTCGCGAGTGTGTAAAGAAAAATAATTCTTGCGAATTTGAGGCCGAGTTATGAGTGACACTCGCAAGAGATGGACAAAGATTTGTCAAAAACATCTCGTAGGTAAAAAGATTGTCCAAGTCCGATACTTAAATAAAAAGGAAATGGACGACTTGGGATGGGATCAAACTCCCCTCGTTATGTTTTTTAATGATGGGAGTTACATGTTTCCTTCCCAGGATGATGAAGGGAATGATGGAGGTTCATTGTTTACCTCCTTTAAAGACCTTTCAGTAATTCCCGTAATCTAAGACAAGGGGCGAGTGTCAGAGTTATTAGTAATGAGTGCGCTCGCCCTTTTTAATTGGTCTAAAAAAAATAGGACCATGACTGGAGCTGACAGCTCCAGGGCCCAAGATCTAAAATTCCAGGCACAAGCGAAAAAAAAATGTCTTTAAATTAAACGCACAAGCGTTTTTAAGGAAGGGGAATAGGTATAACTACCCCCCTTTTTTTAGTTTTTAGTCTTCAGGTTGATCTTTGCTTGGAGGGGCAAGTTGAGGCAAAGCTCTATTCCACCCAATCTCAAGCGTTCCAAATAATTCTGTCAGACCTTGCGTTATGTCATTTGAAACATGCGCTTCCATGACTGTATCATCAGCCCTTGTTTCAACTGCTTTCAGATAAGCGATACGCTTTCCTTGAGGTAGCTTCTCGGCTTCCTTCTCGGCTAGCTTTTCAGCCCATTTTCTGATCTGACTCCAGCATTTTTTAGGCGTGATTTTTTCATCATCACCACGCTCAAAGCCATATTCAAGATTACGCTTAAAGCTCACACGCTTTCTTGAGAGTCTCATGAAAAAAGTCCTCGCCCTATTGCGAGCTTTCAAGATCTCTGCTTCTGCTTGTTCTAGGGCTTTGATGATTTCATCAGCCCCTAGTTTTTTAGCAAGAGTCTTTTCAGCCGAGTCTGTCATATCAGCAATTATTGATGATAGTAGCATCTCTTCCTTTTCTATTTCAGGTCTCAAGAGATCACGAATCTTGCCTCTATAATGATCTCGTTGATAAACTTTTAGTTCAGCCATTTTTCACTCCTTTTTAAATGGTTTATTGACATATAAGATAATATGAGATAGAAGTCAATAATGAAAATAATACCGATACATTACTTTTCAGATATACCTAATAATGAAGAGGGGGCTGAATTCATTCGGCTTGCTCGCAAGTACTTAAATCGTAAAAGATATAAGATCAGAAAATTAGGAAGAGGCACGAGAAAAGTTAATGGTGCAAAAAATTCTTATCGATACAGTGCCTCACTGCCTCACCAATTTTCAGAGAGGTTCAGTCTGTACATTGATGACAAGATCCACCCCCACGCAATGACGATGGACGAAGCGCAAGAGAAGTGGGCGTTGGAGAGAAAATTTGAATACTTGAAGGAGGTACTCAATGGAGAAACTAATTGAAAAAATTTTAATGTACGATCATAACTCGTACTACGTGGACAGTTTTCACGATAACTATACGGAATTCACTCCTGGGCCGGACGGCTTTTTAAGCGATCAGCAATTGTCCGAGATCCACGACGGCAATACATCGGAAGCAAAAAGCACCGAGCTTTATGAAATCATACGCCTGGCACATAAAATAAAAAATAAAAAATGATCCAGGGCTCAAGCCAATTAAATTAAAAAGGTCTCAAGGCTCAAGGTAAAAGGGCCCAGGCACAAGGCCCAGGCTCAAGCTTTTATAATTCTTTTTTATTTTGTGTAAAAGTATAGCCTAAACTTTTTAAAGTATTAATATCATATTTATTAAAAGTTTTTTGACCTGTTAAGCTGCAAAGCTTTTTAGCCTTATCACATATAGGATATACTAATTCATTGCCGTATATGTTTTTAACTTCTATTGTTAAATTCATAATTTTTTTCTCCTTTTTAAAAATTAATACTTGACTATCCCATACTATCTTATATATGTCAATAATGAATTTAAAAGAAGCGAAGTTATTAGTGGGTGGTTTAAGCAACCCTTCGAAAATGCCTGGCTACGGCTACGGTCTCAGTGCGTTTGAATGCGCTACCGGATCAAAGCTTAGGCTAGTGGATGGCTCAACGTGCGCCAGCTGTTACGCGCTCAAGGGACGCTACATATTCCCGGGTGTTAAGCAGGCACACGCTAACAGGCTTGAAGCAATTGATGATCCAGGATGGATCGACGCAATGGTTATGTTAATTAATAACTACGGCCGCAAGGTCCCGTTTTTTAGATGGCATGACAGCGGGGATCTCCAAAGCCTGGAGCATTTTAAAAAGATTGTAGCTGTCTGTAAAAGGACGCCTACGGTGAAGCACTGGATCCCGACACGCGAGGCCGGATTCCTGAAAGCCTTTTTTAAAGAAGGCTTGTCACTCCCTGGTAATCTGGCAGTGCGGGTCAGTGCTACGATGATCGATGGAGCCCCTCACAAAAACGCCGGGCTTACGTCAACAGTCCATAAGAATTCCAAAGCAATTGGCTTCAGCTGTAAAGCTCCCAGGCAAGGCAATGAATGCAAGAAGTGCCGGGCCTGTTGGAATACAAAGATAAAAAATGTCAGCTATGCCGCGCACTGAAGTTTGTGATCTCTGCTCCAGGGAATACCTGAAGGAGAACATGAAAAAAACAAGCAGCAAGCCCAGGTGGCTGTGCCTGCGCTGCGTGAACCGGGGCTCAGGTCTCAAGGTCGCAGGGCTCAAGCCGTGGCTACACTTCAGAGCTCAGGCTACATTATCAATGAACCAGGTCTCAAGGCCGAACCAATCAATTGGTTCAGGGAACAAGGCACAAGGTTCAAGGTCCATACCTGACTGAGCAAGGCTCAAGGTTCTTCCCCCAGAGTACACGGAGATAGCCCCCCGGACGAGGGGGGTGGCCATGATAAATGATTTTCCTCCAAGCTTAGATCTGTGCATATGCCACGAAATTTGTGCCGGAGATAGATTGACACGTTTCCCCGTTGTTACCTTTAATTCAATCCAAAATTCACCTGATCCTTTTTCCGGATCATTAAATAATCCGTTTAAATCAGGCAATCCTAATGGAGTGACCGCCTCAATTCTAAAGTAGGTAATTTTTGACGCGTTATTTTTTATTCTTTTCCAAAACTTTGTTTCCGGTTTGGTCGTCATCTACAGTAAAACTCCCTTCGATAGATAATTTTTTATCCATATCAGTAAGTAATTTATCAACCTCTTCCCGACTCAGCTGATCAATCGATCCGTGCATAATTTCTTTGCGATCAATATAAAGACCGGCCACTTGGCCACGTGATTTCTCCGCTTGAACGGCAGCATTCCAATTACCTGACCCTTCAGCTCCTTTACTTAATTGATCAAGTCTTTTTAGATGCCTATTAAAATTAACTTCATATCTTTTTTCTTCATCATCTCTCAGTTCTTTAATGTATTTAGCGACATGAGGTTTTCTTCTTAACTCAGAGGCAGTCTTAGCAGCAACCGATTCTGCATATCCGGCCCTAATAGCACATTCCTTAGCACTTAATTCTTCTCCTTCTTGAACAAAAAGTAAGCAGAATTTGATTTGTTTTGGTGTAAGTTTGTCTCTTAATTCAATATTCATATTAAGCATTATATTTTAAAAACGGCAGAAAACAAAGATAATACTTTTTAGTGCTACATCTGGAAAAGGGTGGTGTAGCAGTGGTGTAGCAGAAAAAAAGATCTAAATCATTGATATGTATAGTGATTTTCACACTGCTACATCTGCTACACTGCTACAAGGGGTATTTAATTTTTTTATAAAAAGAATT
>JABSPR010000350.1 GCA_013214975.1 Flavobacteriales bacterium | reverse complement strand
GATGCAGATGGTGATGGAATCAATAATTCGAGAGATTTTTGCGCACTCACTAAAGAAGACCGCGATGGATTTCAAGATAATGATGGTTGTCCTGAAAAAGATAATGACAATGACAGAATTGTGGATACAAGAGATAAGTGGCCACTACAACCCGAAGATTGGGATGGTTATATGGATAATGACGGCTGTCCTGAAATAGGCTGGGGAAAGTGCGGTGCAGGGTCTAACGGCCCAGACTGCCCCCTTCCAATCAAACCAACAGTTATTTGGGACACCTTATTTATAAAGCAAGCCCCGGATACCGTGGTAATAAAACCACTCAATTCTAGCCCAGATTTGGTTTTATTTTTCAGAAATAACAAATGGGAAGGTGAACCTCCTGACTCGATCGAATTGGCTGCTTTTATTGATCAAGTTCAAAACGGTGACATTAATAAATTGCGGATTGACGCCCATACAGATAATACTGGATCTGCCGAATACAATCAGAGACTATCAGAAAAACGGGCTATTTGGGTAATAGATTTTCTCAAAGCATCAGGCCTTTCAGAGGCCGTCAGTGGTAGAGGTTTAGGTATGTTCAGCCCCCTAAATCTGAACGCTACAGAATTAGAAAAAGCAGATAATAGACGAGTTGAAATATGGTTGGAATAAAGTAAGACAAAAGAAAAATGTGGGTACATAGGTCATTCAGCTTCACATTGATTTTAGGATTCGGAATTGACCTTTAGGAATGGCCCTTTAGGAATGGCCCCCCAATATTTGGAATGATTCCTATTTAATAGCTTACTCCCCTGATCTTTACGCTATATTAGCTCTTAAAAATATATTCAATATCTTTTAAAGAATCTTCAATCACTATAGGAAATAACATGGCAAAAATATCTAATAAGACAATGGCGTTAATAATTGCATCATGAGCACCAGAGGCCCTAATCCGTTTGGAGATACCGTGATTGACTTTACTTATTTCGTTGTAGTGACTCTTTAATTGATTGAAATTAAATTTATCAAGAGACCCATTTTGTAATTGGAAATACTGAGACAACAAAAAAGACCCTGTTGTTCGAAATAGGGTTTCTTCTTCGGTGGCGAGAGGAAAATGAAAATGTGCCATAGGTTTTAAAAAGTCTGTATGGGGACACCCGCTAGTAGCAATTAATAATCCCATTAAGGAGCTAATAGCGTTTTGGGCGTCCGTTCTCTGCCTTATTTCTTTATCACCGATTGTGACTATGAGGTATACCTTGCTGTATGAATTTATGCGAGTAAATTTTTCAATAACCCCAGAAATATTTATTGCCAAAGGACAATGAGAATAGTCATCGCTACTCAATGGACAATTTTCACATTTGTTAAGTTCAAGAGCGGTCCATTCTGGGTAAGAAACTCTATCAATGTTCGTTAGTATCTGGTTTTGTAAATCAAGTTCAACTTGATAAACTTCACTTGAATCATCTTCAAATAAAAACTCGTATCTAATTAATTTTGATTTTAGTGTCATATTATTAGGAGGGTACTCGTTGACCATGGTTAGCTAGAAAGTCTGGTCCTCACATAACTAGACTAGTGTTGTTAAAATTTTTATGAATTAAAAATAACTTTTCAGGGTTTATAGTATCTACACTTCTCTTAATCGTCATCATCTTAGTCACTCTTCTTCTTTATGATGTTGGTCACATGGTTCCTTTTCTTTTATTGGCTCAGGCTCAGGCTCAGG
>JABSPR010000349.1 GCA_013214975.1 Flavobacteriales bacterium | reverse complement strand
GAATTAACGAGTTATCTCCAACAGCTGTAGTAAGAGATTGAATTTGTTAGAAAATCCGAAATCCGAAATCGTCCATGAATAATTGGCTTTTGGATCTATTCCATAGATAAAGAGAAAATTCGTACTCTTCGCTTTTGACTTGAGGAAGATCGAATAGCAACTCGATATGTTCCCATTCATTTTTCTCTTTTAGTAATTTTCTTAAATCGTGGGCTTGATAAAATATGTTCTCTTTGTTAGCAGCAACAGCTGCAACGAGTGTTATTTCATCAATTCCATTTTGTAAAAAGTCGGCACTAAAATAAAGCTTAGCCGCTCTACTAGTTATTACATCTAACTCAGTTGACTTATAGGCTATCCCATAGATGTCATCTTTTTTCAGAATTCCAGCGCTATCTCCCGTGGAATGAAAATTCGAAGTGTATACTACATTTTCCCATTTGTTATCTGGCTTATTTTCGAATGATACATTGGATTCAAATAATGGTTTTCTAGCGCCAAACTCAACGAAATCGCTTAATGTTTGATCTTCTATATTGTCGTCTAAAACACAAACGGAAATCTTACCATTATCGCCTAGTTTTTTAAGGCGCTTAAGTATTTCTGGATAATATTTAAAAATGTCAGAGACGAAAAATTCGTTTTGGATCACAACGAAATCAAAATTCCATTCAAGAGATTTGATTAGATTCTTTCTGCTCGTTGTAAGTAGGGGATAACCCTTTCTGTTCATTAATATAAATGGAATACTAGTCGTGTAAGCATCTAGTACAAGTATCTGAGCATTCTTAGGCACATTTAAAGAGTCGAGAAAAGCTTCTGAGTCTTCAAAGTTATTAGTTGTTGCAATAGTTCTATTGTTGTGGTGTATGGTCCTCCTTTTATCTTGAAGTTCTATTCCTTTTAATATTGTGGGATACGCGAAAAGAATAACGGCACCAATGGAAATATATTTACCCCATTTGGAAGTAGGCGTTGGGATTAAAGAAATCAATAGCAGTATTAAAAGAATAATTGGTACATAAAATGTGTCAAGAAAATAATAGTCGTGGTGGGTAAACTGTTTTAGCATTAATACTGAATATCCAAAGCATCCAATAATGTTGATGCTGATTAGAATAAATAAAGTCTGTTTCTCTTTTTCTAATGGTGCATTTATAAAGAGCCCGTATAGACCACCAATAATTATTGGAATAGATAACCAATAATGAAAAGATGTAAAATACTCAGTTAACCACCTATTCTTGATATTTCTAAAAATATCAAAAGCATCATTGAAGTCTGTGGCCGGCATCAGATTGCCTAGAAAAACGGATCCATATGTTTTGGATAAATAACTGTTGTATGCAAAGTACCCGATGATGGTCACTATGGATAAAACTATGGGTATAAGCTTCGTTTTTAAATCGTTTTCTTTTCGAAGAAACCGTAGAGCTTCTACGGACAACACTGCTATCAATGGAATTGCCAATGGGCTTCGACTTAAACTAGCTAGAGAGAGGAATATTAAACTTGTAACAAAGTCTTTGTGCGACGCATTATACAAGTGCTTAGAATAGAAGTAGAAACCGATGATTACGTTGGCAATACAAGGAATCGTTGGAAGGAAACCACTTTGGTAGTAAACAAAAACAGGGGAGGTAGCTGCGAAAACTGTAATGAGAAAGGACTTCCCTTCATCTTTGGTCAAAAGGAACGCAAGTTTAGAAAGCACAAACAATCCGAGAAACCCATATAGTAGAATGTAGCCCCTAAATATCCAAGGTGATTTATTTTCTGATATTTTCATGATTAAACCCGGAATGAAATCGTGGATTGGAAAATCTACTGAGGTGATACTTTGATTGGCTTCAACCTTCCAACCATTTATTTCTGTTGAGTTTTTGAGTAAAGAATAGGTTTCTGGTTTGAAAAAATTTAAATCATTATTGCCAAACCCAAGTGCTATCGCATACCTGTCTGCCTGAGTCCAGGCATGGACGTAAGTAGGGAATTCGTTGATGTATTTACCGTGAAGAAGATATCCTAACGTAAAGAGAAGAATGATTACAGATATGGATAGCTTGGTAATTCTCATTTATTAAGACAACTTTGATTCGTGATCAGTCTTTGTGAATTCCGAAATCGGTCCATTTCTTAGAATCAATTTCAAACGAACCTACCTTTTTCTTTTTAGAAATTAGTTTCTGAATAAGTTCTGTTATGTGAAAATATGTTTTAACTGGAATAGTATTAATTGCTTCAGGACTTAATATGTATAGGCCAACAAGTACCTTGATTGTTCTTTTGGGCTTTTCCTTCAAATCGATCACATCGTTGTTCTCATCAATTTCTAACACTCCATAACTTGATTCTGCTTCAATCTTAGTAAAGACTACTGTTATATCATTTTTAGCTTTAATATGATAATTGAGAATTTCTGAATAAGAAACATCTATTAAGACATCACAATTTGTAACGACAACAGGAGAAGTAAAGGTTTTGTCAATAAGGCTTAATCCTCCAATTGTTCCATGTTTTTCTTGTTCTATGATAAATTTAAATGTGTGTTCTTCTTGTAATCTTGTGTCAATATGATCAATGATTAATTGATGAAGATGGTTTAGGATAAGGTAGAACTCACTGGATCCCTGAGTAGCAAACGACGATATTATTTTATCAATAATTGGTTTTTTCTCGTGCTTTAAAAGCGCTTTGGGAAGGTTGTCTGTAAGCGGACTTAATCTAGATCCGATTCCTCCAGCCATTATTACTATTGGGATGTTTGAGTATATTTTGTTTTTTGCTTCCATTAACTATGGAGTTATACTTCTGTAGTGTTTTCTAGCAATACTTTAGGATTGCTCGTAAAGGCAGGAATAAGTTTTACACCTATATTTTTAATTATTCCAAACGTAATGTAGTAGATGCGAATTACGAGATCGGCGCATGCTACAAAAACGGAGAAGAAGTAGTATTTGAAGTTCCCGTAGCGTTTAAAAATGGCTCCTTGCTTAAGGAATATTGGAGAGAGTAACGCTAGGATCCATAAACTCTCGATAAAAAAAGAGGATATAACCAGGAGGTAAAAGCAAATTGATTTTACATAATTAACTTGATGTCTAAGTGCAAGAAGTATAGAGTTTTGAGCTATTACCTTGTTCGTTCTGTACGACATCGAAATGTCTTTTATATATATATTCCACCAAGCCTTAAACGATTCGTGACGTTCATGAAGTACGATAGCTTTCTCCGCTGGGGCCCATATTCTGTCTTTCCTTATTAAGAATGTAAATGCTGTTTCTTCTCCTCTAAATAAATTTTCGCAAAATCCGGCATACTGTTCAAAGACTTCTTTTCGAAAAGCCATATTAACACCATGAAGAAAATTTGGACTATCTACGCTTTTCATCGATTGTTTAAAGCGTGTCTCCTGTAGCAGCCGCGCGAAGGGATTTTTTGTATTCAGTAATTCTATTTTACCGCCACTGTAATCACATTTAGTTTTCTCAAAGACATCTACATAGGCTTCCAGCCAATCTAAATTAGCAACGGCGTCTCCATCAATAAACATGATGTAATCCCCATTAGATCTTTTTATCCCTTCGTTTCTAGCAATGGATAATTTGCTGTTTACTATTCGGGTAAGGTTTATCCTAGGAAATAGACCTTTTCTCTCTTTGATGATTTTTTGAACATAACTCGTGCAATTATCATTCGATTCATCATCGATAACGATAATCTCAAAAAGTTCATGACTATAAGTTTGATTGACAAGAGAATCTAGGCACTGCCTGATATACTTTTCCTCGTTGTGCATACACACAACTACAGAAGCGACAATATTCCTAGGTGTTTCCAAAGATTTACTTAGAGGTTAAAAGCTTGTGAAATACTCGTTGGTACCATGGTTTTTTGATAAGCTTGTTTGATGCGATTTTAGTTTCTACTATTGGATTTTCTATTCCGCAAAACTGAAGTATGTTCCTAACTCCTTCGTCCGTATTTAAATCGTCAGTAGGGAATACCCTTACATTATTCGGGAATTTTATGGATAGCTCATTCGCCGTTTTGTAGTACTCATCGTAATACATATTAATACCTTCTAATTTGTCATCGGTATCATACTTTGGATATCCCAAATCCCATTTAGCATCGATTGAATATTTGCTTCCATCATGAATACTCCATGGATTCCTGTTACCACTTTTTACAAAGTAACTGTTAACAGTTTGTTCTTTATCTCTTTGTAAACAAGGGAATTTAGCGTTTGAATCGATTTCTGTGAGGATATATTCTATATATGGCAAAAAATAAAAACCTATATCACCAGTAAAATTGTTTGCTTCTAATTTCTGGATGTGTGCTTTAATGGCAACTGGGTTTAACTCCCAAGGGATAGGGCCCTCGTATTCGTGTGTAAGGTGATGCCCTTTTTGTTGATCTAAAAGATTAGACAAGCTCTGTGTACCACAACGGCCTGTTCCTATTCCAAAAATCATACGTTTGCTATCTTTATGTTATAAAATCAAAGATAATTAAATAAACGGCTCCTGGATTTATGAAAATTCTATTATTGAATAATAGGTATCCCACAGAAAAAGATCCTCAGATTGCTTCTTATATCAAGAGAATTGAAGGTTGTTTGTCGGATAGTGGCAGCACTGTTCAGCTTCTTGTTAGCACCATAAATAAGACAAAGGGCGTGATGAAAATTATCGATGCCTTTACTTACCTCTTGCGCCTTGCCACCTTTCGGGATTATCAAAAGTATGATGTCGTATATATAAATCATTTTAATCTTTTGTATTCGGGCTTACAAAGGAAGACTCGTAAAATGAGAAAGGTTGTGATTCATTGGCATGGCAGTGAACTTCGAAATAATGTTGCTAGTCTGAAACGGATGAATGAAGGTATGAAGAAGGCTATTAGAGCTGATTTTATTCACATAGCTCCTTCCGAATATATTAAAAGGGGGATGATGGAGAATTTCTTAATTAAACACGAAAGAATAATTATTAGTCCGAGTGGAGGTGTCGACACCGAATGGTATAATGTAGAAAAAAAAATACTAGCTGGTGAGGTGCACTTAGGTTTTGCATCGTCATTAATTGCTGAAAAAGGCATTGAATTGATTTTGGCTTTCTTAGACTTAATTCCAGAAATAGAGCAGGATATGGGAATGAAGATTAAACTTCATGTAATAAATTATGGTTTCGAAAAAGACCGGTATCTGCCAAGACTAAGGGCTAGTAAGAAAGTAGTAGTGCATAAACCTTTTGAGGGGGAATCGATGAAAGAGTATTACGAACAAATACATATCCTCTTGTTTCCAAGTCATTCAGAAAGCCTTGGTTTGGTTGCTTTAGAAGCAATGAGTTGTAATATTCCAGTTGTTGGTAGCAACGTAACAGCAATCCCTGAATATGTGATTCCTGGTCAAACAGGAGAACTATTGAATGACATTTCTAATGCGAAAGAGTTAAGAGATAAAGTGCATCGATGTATTTCTAATTATTCTAATTATAATACGCGCACCCTGGTAGAGGATCTCTATTCTAGAATTAGTGTTGTTAAACTGTATAAGGAGTTATTCTAGTAGTAGACTACTTGGAATAAAAGCCATTCTATTCACAAGGTCATTCGTCACTTCAAGATCATCACAAAGACAACTCTTGTACATCTCGAGTTCAGGCAGGGGAGTCCAAGCCGCTTTGGCAAGTATTCCTTCCTTTTGAGATTCTCGTATAAATACTTCTTTACTAGATGTATTCTTAAATAGCAGAGCATTCATCCAGTAATTGGATTTGCAGTTGATAGGCTCTTGTATCAGCTCTGCCTCCAAATCCGAAAATGAATTTGTGTATTCCGACGCTAAATTTCTTTTGTTTTCGAGAAATTCATTAAAACGGTCTAATTGTGCACAGCCAACAGCAGCATGCAAATTCGATATCTTGCAGTTGTACCCGATTTTATCGTGCAATAAATTAATAGAATCTTCAACCTTGGCAACTTTCGCTAAATGAGAAATCGTATTATATAATTCTTCATCGTCTGTTACTATGGCGCCACCTCCTCCGGTAGTAAATAATTTATTCCCATTAAAACTGAATGCACCTGCTTTTCCAAACGTACCTACTTGTTGGTTGTTAAATGTAGAGCCAAATGCGGCTGCAGCATCCTCTAATACGGGTAGATTTACTTCTTCACAAATGGCTAGGATGTCTTCTATTTCGCAAGGGTGACCAAGTGTATGTACTGGAATACAAGCGGCAATGTTTTTACCTGTTTCTATGTTAAATGGAATTCCATCCTTTACATCAACCATTTCATTTAGAAAATTGAAAAGGTTGTTGGGAGCCATTCCGAGTGTCTGGTCATCAATATCCATAAATATGGGAGTCGCTCCATGATATGAAATAGCATTTGCTGTTGCAACGAAACTAAAGGACTGTGTTATTACCTCATCGCCAGGTTTAATATTAAGTCCAGCTAACGAAAGATGCAATGCACTAGTGCCACTATTTACTGCTAATGCATATTTAGCACCACTCAGTTCCTTTATTTTCTTCTCAAATAGATCGATATACTCGCCCGAATTAGAAATAAATGTAGACTCTAAACATTTCGTAACATTGTCTTTTTCAGCTTTACCTATAAGAGGTTCATGTAGAGGAATAATACTCTTAGAAGGATAGAGCTCTTTAATTGCACTTATTATCGCATTTGGCATAGTGAAAGAGCTTATTTTATAGAGTTGTGTTTAGCATGGGTGTCAAACCACCCAGGGAATCCCCAGTGTTTATTCATATATCGAACTATTTTTTTGCCGATATATGTATTCCTGAAAGGGCTTTTGTCTCCAAAGTTTTTATAACCGTCGAATATTTTTTTATAACCCTCGATTGACTGTTCTCTTGAAATCCAAGCGTCGGATAGGTCCTTTCCAAACAAGCCTGTGCTTCCTGAAATGAATGTTTCTCCTATGTAGTGGCCTTCTTCAGACGGATTAGGTTCTTGCTGTTTCGAGATTAATGCTTGGTTTACGTTTTGAAAGTTAGAATATCCGAGTTCTGAGAATAAATCAAATTCCTTAACAAGCTGATCGAAGTTTAGTTTTTCCGACTCGATAGAGATATAGGCTGGTTTCTCATCAAACTCCAGGAGTGCGTGCAAGCACACAGTATCCATTCCTTCGATGTCTATTTTTAAGTAGTGAGGTACTCCATATTTCCGCACACAATCGGCAAAGTTTATTTTCTGAACTTCAATAATAGTGCTCCCTGAACCAAATTGTTCATTGCGCTCAGCCCAGTCATCTACCACTGTTCCCCATACAGACTGTTTGCTGTTTTTGTAAAATTTTATCTTTTCATTGGCATCGTCACCCTCTTTAATAGTTACGATTGCACCTTCTACAATAGTAAGTTTCCCTTGGTCTATTTCGCTGGCGAACTTATCTCGACATGCGTTAGCTAGGTCTGGATCTGCTTCAAAAGAAATAACATTAAAGCCTTTTTTTAGATAATACGCAGTATCCTCACCCTTGTGCATACCTACGTCGTAAATCAAATTGCCTTGTCTTGTCATGCTTACTTTTATTTGATATCAAAGAAAGTTAAATAGTTGGGAGTTTGTACTATGAACAAGAGGTAAAACTCATTTATATATGATGTTTTATTCATTGTTAAATGGGTTTAATATCTCCACAATAAATAACTACGTTTGTTTTGATCATCAATTTAATTTCGTTACAGATTAAGTGAACCCAACATGATTTGCATTTATGCTCCTTCATTCAATTCTGTTTATCAGGCTTTAAGAAGATACATCGTTCGGGATATCAAATTAATTACTCGGAATAAGGGAATTAAAGATTTTGCCGCAAATAACTCTATTACTTGTTTCTATATTCCTGTAGAAACCGGGGATGGGAAAGGTATATCTGAGTCTTATAAGTTGGAGTTAGATTTGTTTACTAAACAGTTTTCAGGTGAAAAGATCCAATTTGGATTCTATGCTTATGGGATCTATGACCTTTATGTGTTACATCAATTAAGAAAGTCTAACTATGTTGTATTTAGCTTATTAGACCTGGTTCATAAAGATGTTAGTTTGTTTTCTCTTTGGATGTTAAGCGATTCTGGCCGATACCGATTTAAACAAAAGTTGAGGATGGAGAAACTATTGGGATTAGACCTCGCTTTGTTTAATGATGGAAGGAATTACCTGGTAGGAATGGGTATTAGTGAATTACAGAAAGAATTTAAAACTGTTGATGAGCCAGAAATTGATCCCACAATATTTAAACAGAACTGTGATAGTCTTTTAAAGGGAGTTAACGAATTTGAATGCGATGTGCTCTTTATCGATAATGGGTATGACTCAGAGAGTTATGTTAGCTCTGTTATTCATATTCTAGATTTTCTACAAGAAAAGGAGAAAAGGGTGGTTGTGAAAAAACATCCAAATATAGAATTGCACAAAGACTTGAAAAAGTTCACTGTTATAGATACAAGTCTTCCTGTTGAGTGTTATGCTAATTCGGTTAAGGAGTGTATGATAGGAGCTCATAGTGCCGCTTTGAATCATCTGTCGGAACATGTAAAGACAATCTCATTGATGAATTTGTACAACTCTACACATTTAAAATGGGAACGGACAATTAAGAAAAAACATCTATTGCCAAGTGTTTTTCTTGCCAAAGATTTAGAACATGCTTTAAAGCTTTGTTTGGAATAATCGAACCGCCTGTTCCCAATCCGATTTGTCATCAATATCAATACTAGAGTCTCTACTCATGTAGTAAGGTTGTGCGCCAATAGACCAATCTGGATTAGAAATATCTTCTGGAGCGAGAAAGAACATTGCTCCATTTAGGCATACTTCATTCCCCTCGGATATATTATTCAGCGTTCCATTGTACGCGAACCTAGGAAACTTACCTTCTCCCTTATAACAACTTACCATTGCACTTTTTTTATTCCATTCGGAATAGGCCTGTATAAGATCTTTTGTATTGCGAAGAGGGGAAGTCGGCTGTAACCAAAGAATACCATCATGGTTTTTTCCATATTTATCCCAAAGGTATTTGGCTAATTCTGAACTAGAAGTTTCACCTAGGGATAGGTTTTCCGGCCTTTGGTCAAATTCTACCTTAGCAGGAAGAGTAAGCTCTTGTTGGTTTTTATCTGAGGATAAAATAGTTCGAGATACAAAAGGGAGATCGAGGGCTTGTGCAACCGCCCTTAGATATAGAGGTATTCCTTCAAAGTCTGTGAAGTTTTTATCCGTGAGTCGTTGAGATCCTTGCCTGGCAGGAATAATGGCTAATAAGTTTTTCAAGTGTTTCTGTGCTTTTCGTGAAACGGATCGGTGATTTCTTTATTAGCTAACATATTTTTAATCTCTTCAATGCCTTGATCGACGTTTTTAGTGATCGTATAGCCGAGTTCATTTGTAATACGGTCGAAACAAACCTGATAGCTTCTAGGATCTTTTTCTTTATCAACGAATGCTATTTGGCAGTTTGGAATAACATGTTTTAGTTTTTCCGCGAGTTGTGCTTTTTGAAAGTTCTCTTTGTTACTACCAACATTAAAAACTCTTCTATTGGTTTTATTACGGTCACTTTCTATAATGAGGGAAATGCTCCGAGCAAGATCTTGCACATGGCAATATGGTCGCCAAAACTGTGGACCATAAATATGCAGCTCCTTCCCTAAGTGTAAATCTCGTGTGAATTCATTAATTGTGAGATCGAATCGCATTCTCGGAGAGATGCCAAATACAGTAGCGAATCGAAGAACGCAAGTATTCAGTGAGGTGTTACTATTGGCTAAAAGCAGCTTTTCGAAATTTACTTTCGATTCGGCATACAAAGAAACTGGATTAAGAAGCGAGTCTTCATGAACTATCTCATCGTCGTTCGTTTTTCCATAATTGCTACAGGTAGAAGAAAAAATAAATTGTTCCACATTGTATCGATTGGCGAGCTGAAGAAGGTATACCGAAGCTTTATCGTTTGTAGATTCGGCTTCAAGGGGAAGCGCCTTACAGGCAGGGTCTCCGACAATAGCGGCTAAATGAACTATGATATTGGGCTTTTCCTCTAGAAATATTTGATTCATTTTCTCTTTGTCTCTAATGTCG